>CAVGEN010000035.1:0-20496 GCA_963628185.1 Waltera intestinalis
ACCTCGGCATTGCTAAAGGGTTACTTGTCAAGTGCAAAGATGACTGAGTAGTTACATCCAATCGCCAATAGTGTTAAAGAACAAAAAAAGGAGATAGGAATATCCAACTTTCCTATGAATAATTTGGGATTCTTTCTTTTTTTAACTAAATTTGCACACCTATAAGACTGAGATTGAAGCCTCGGGCTTGATTTTATTGCAAAGTAATGTAAATAAAGACAGAAGTTATGAAAAGAATCAACATTCAGCATTTATTGCTGGCATTCATCATAGGTTTGGCTGGCACAGGCTTTTCCTCTTGCGGCGGTTCCGACGATGCCAACTTACCTCAACAGATAAAGCAGTATTTCGACAAAGACATCACCTTGCGAAATGCCACCAACCATTATTCAGCTTACTTTGACTTGTCGGACGGCGTTGTCTTGGCATACAAGAACCAAGGCGCGGCAGATTTTCTCAACGCTACGGTACAACGGCTCACCAGCTCCGACTCCAGCCAAGTGTTCTCCTTGGCAGAGGACAAGATTACCCCACTACAGTCGAAGCAAACCGAGCTTTACAACAAGATCATGGATGCCAAGTCGTACGTTCAGCAAATGGCACCTATCGAAAAGACCCTGGACAAGATTGTAAAGGATGGCAAGAGCAGCCTGCTCGTCACCGACTTCGAGGAATTTACCCCCGACCACCAGGTACAGCACCAGAGTTTTGCGACGCGTTACTTCGTCAATTGGCTGAAACAAGGCAATGACATCACTTTCTTCGTGTTTGACTTCATCGGTGTCAAAAACATTCCTTATCACCTATATTTCATTGTCTTCGACAACAAAGGGCACAAGTTCTTGAACCAAATCAAGGAGTCCGTATCCGGCATCACGGGCTACCAAGAGTTCCATCTCTCCACAGACGCCTATTCTGTCTCCACGAAATATCCTTCTGCCGCCCAAGGTGGCAACTACCATGACGCAACCACGGGCGAAGACCTGGTGACAAGCGTGTTGGAAGATGGAAGCGAGAACGCCTACACCAACTACGGGCAAGGAGCCAGACTGGAGTTTTATCCCCTCGGAGTAAGTTGGGAAGATGCCCTGCGCAACTCCCAGGAAGCCTCACAAGCGGGATTCGACCCTAGATACACCCATCTTTTCAGAAACTTGTTCTTTGACTTCAGCAACCAAGACTCTTACACCATCAAGAAGCTGGACGTAAAAGTGACCGATGTGGAAGAAGACTTCCAAAACTTCTCCATCTACCAGAAGGCACTTGCCGACAAAGACAAGAGTTCGGAATATTTTGACGAGAACGGTAAATTGCTGGCCGACTATGACTACAGCAAGAACGCTCATAAGAACAAGGAAATCAAAGACCTTCTCGCCCTAGACCAAGACCTGTTCAGCCAAAGCATGGCAAAGAGCCGAGGCAAGAATACCGAGATAGGAATCCTGTTCTCACCCAACTACAAAGGAAATATCATCGGAGGCGACCCTAACGACTTGCTCCGCATAGACGTAACCATCGCAGAAAGTCAACCGAACATTTCGCCACGCCTCAACCAGCTCTTCTCCTGGGGAGCCAACAACAACCTGCGTGACGCCATCCGCAACACCCTGCAGGAGCTGAATCCCAAGGGAACAGTGATATATACCTATTTCGCCAAAACTTTATAAACAGAATAAAAAAAGGAAACTATGAATGCAACTGTTGCTTCTGCCTACATGATAGGCGCAATCACCTTTGTCGTATGTATGTTGTTGGCCATCATCAATGCCAACGCCATCCGCTATGAGGCTGGCACGAACCCACAAGATAAGAAAAAGAGAAAGACATGGTTCTGGATCTTCGCCGTCCTATGTCCTATAGCCATCATGGTCATCTGTTACTTTGCCGTGTATAGCGGCATTCGAGTACCCTCCAAGCAAGATGCTTATCTCACCGCCATGGGCATATCGTCACTTCTTTTCTTCATCGCTTACATAGTCTGTGGCTTCGTGCTGAGCAAGACCCATCCACATGGCAAACTAGCGAGTTGGTTCTAAGACCTATACACCCATAAACAAGAACGACAATGGACAAATTATTTATCATAGCCATCGGAGGTACCGGCATGAGATGTCTCGAATCTTTCGTCCATCTCTGCGCCATGGGCATGTTTGACAATCAAACGATTGACATCCTGACCCTTGACACCGACCAAAGCAATGGCAACAAAGGCCATGTAGAAAACCTCATCGAGCTATACAACAAGATAAAGTCTGACGATGCCAACAACGTCAATGGCGGCCAGCCCAACGCCAACACTTTCTTCTCCGCCAAGTTGAACCTATACAAGTTTTACACCGCATACGGAGACACCAACAGAAAGACCTACAAAATACTCTCGGGGGTAAACAGCGGATTGCACAAGGCAGAGAACACCGACCTAGCCGACTTGTTCTTCGACGAAGAATCGGTACAAAGTTTCGAGTTAGACCATGGCTATCGCGCCCAGACCCACCTGGGTTCGTTGCTCATGTACCACGGCATCATAGAAGCAGCCAGGAATGTTTCCCGCAACATAGACGGAGCCTCCACCGCCGAAAAAGACCTATGCGACTTCCTCGGCATCCTGCAAAACAACCAAAATGCCGCACGCGTATTTGTCTTCGGTTCTATCTTTGGCGGCACGGGAGCCTCATCCATCCCCGTGATTCCTGTCGCCCTGAGAGATGCCATCAACATACTTTCCGACGGAACCAAGACACTCAACACGAGTGCCGTGAAGTTTGGATCTACCCTACTGACCGACTACTTTACGTTTAAGGCACCTGACAGCATTCAGAAAAAAGACGACAAAGTCATCGCCGAGTCCAACAACTTCGCGCTCAACTGCCAGGCATCCCTGCAGTTCTACCAGGCAGACCCTACCGTAAGAAGCACCTACAAGCGTTTCTATCACATCGGATGGCCGTTCTCCCTGCTGAATGTCAGCACGACAGAAAAGACCATCACCGGAGGCCAAGAACAAAAGAACGTATGCCATGTGGTAGAATTGATGTGCGCTTGCGCTGCCTACGATTTCTTTACGCTAGAAAACGAGCAACTGACCAACGAAACCGCCAAATATCTCTTCCGAACATTCGTAGAGAACAACGGACAAGTCAATTTGCACGGCACAGACTTCGTCGCCAACGGCAATCTTTTCGAGAGCAAGCTAGGATCGCTGTTCTCACTAGCCCACATCGTGCTGTCCAAATTCGAGGCAGCCTGGAAAGATGACAAGAACTCTGGCACCAAGGGACTGCTCAATTATTTCGACAGGCTCAACATACACGACTACCAAGGCATCACCGACGAGCAAGCCAAGGACCTAGACAAATACTTCAGCGATTACTTCGCCTATAGTTTCGGAAACGACGGACTGATTCGCAAGGAATGGATTTACCAAATCAAGGCATCCATCCCCGGCAGATTCATCTTCGCAGACGAAGCCTTCAAGGAACAAAGAAAGGACGTGGAGAACATCAGTTGCGGACATCTTTTCGAAGACAACAGGCACAACTGGAGCAAAATGGCAGGCATCTTCAACAAGACGGACAACAGCGTGGATGTGCTCATCAAGAAATTGGGAGACGCCGACACCCGACCATCGGGCAACCAGAACGTGCATACCACCAAAGAGAAATTCCTGGCTCATATCCACAACGCCATTACCAAGAACCAGAACATTAATGAGAAAAACTAAGTGATTATGTCTAACAAGCCTTTAGTTATCAAGGTCAAAGCAGCCTCCATACCCAATGGTACGCCAGGCAAATGGGAAGACCTTTCTGGAAACATTGAGAAATTCACTGCCGACATAGAGACACCTGCCATTGACCGGGATTCGGATATCAGCGCACAAGTTTCCGGCATCCCAACAGCATACGCTCGCGCCAACCTCTTCAAGTCGGCGCTCCAGTCATACGGCAAGCCAAAGGACAGCATCGACCTCAACCTGAATGCCTTCTACGAGATGCTATCCTCGGAATGGAGAGGACTCATTGCTTGCATCGCACTCGACTACAGCCGTTTGAAATCCGAGCGTGTCTATCTGGCTTTTTCCGACGGAAAGGAACTCAAAGACACCTCCAACATCTATGAGCCAAAGGGTACCTTCGGCAACATGCTGTTCCACCGCAAGCCCTTATGGTGCCTGAAAGACGAAGACACGGACGAGCAACACCGAGGCATACCTTTCATTGACATCATCAAGTACGACGGCAAGGTGGTTGGCGCCACCTCGCCAGAGAGCCTGTTGTTCACCTCTTGCGCCTACAAAGTTGCCCAAACAGAAAATCGTCCATGGGTTGACTTCAAGACCGGCAAGTTCAAGGACCCGTTGGAAAACAGCGACCTAGACCTGACACAGACCCTACAACTCTACGCATACGTGGATTATCTGATAGAAGGACTTCAGAATGACGGCAAATCCGGCACCAATGGTTTGGCAGTCTACTACTCGTTCCTGGACTACAACTTAGCTCCCAAGTACGACAACATTCTTAGCAACCTATCTACTTGGAGAAAAGAAATCGAAGCCTATGCCACCCAGAAGAAATTCAAGTTAGAAGCAGCCAGCGTGCCTCCCATCAACTTATTTGACACGCCGTTCGACATAGCCTTCAACTACAAGGATGAACTTTATGGCATGGACGGCGTACTCTACAATACTGCCCAAGACAGAGGGGTGTTCTTCAATCCAAAAGAACTTCTCCTGCCTGACAATGCCCGAATCGCCCGTCTGATATTCAAGGGCCCAAAGAAAAACGACCCGAGCCAATTCCCAGTATATGTATTGGCAGCCGACAAGAAGGACGATCCTGGCGCAAAAGCCTATTTCTCCCTACCTCTGAGCGCATTGGGCATCAAGGTATTCGGCAAGAACATCGGAGCCTTGGTGGAGCCTATGGCTACCAAAGCCAACGTGCCTTCACGCCTCACCGCCATCTACAACCCCAACGAGGAGAAAAACAACCTGGAGGTTACACTCCATTTGGTTCTCAACGACGGAAGAACCAAGGAGATGAAGGCTACCTATACTTGCGGTGGCGACATCGACGGCAGAAACCTCATCATGTGGCCTAACTTCATTTCCAAGAAATGGCATCGCTACTTCATGTACTCCGAGTTGCCCCACAACGTCAACTTGAAGGACTATCCTTTCCAAGCCGTGCCGTTCGTGGAAGATGACGAGCAACACGTGGAGACCACACTCCATATCATCGCCGACAGTGCCACCGCCGACAATCCCTACAAATATGAAATCTATGAGTGCAACCAACCCTTCAAGGGAGTCAAGCTCAACTTGCCCGACGGCAACGAGGCAGGTTGCCTCCTTATCAAATATACTACCACTTCGGACAATCCTTGCATCGCCCAAGACAAGCTGGGCATACAAGACAACAACCTGAAGGGAACGACCCTGGGAGTCGATTTTGGAAGCACCAACACGTCCATCGCCTACCTCGACCCACTCGACCAACAAGCCAAGGGCATACAGTTCACCAACAGGAGAATCTCCCTCTTGCGTGCTGGCGAAGAAGACAACGACAAGGTGGCAAACGAATCCCATCTGTTCTTCTTCCAGTCCAACCCACTTTTGTCGAATGCCATCAAGAGTACGCTGACCACCCACGACTCCCGCCGTGTGAGCAAGGACAGCAACGAGACGCAAGAGATTTCCAGATTCGAGAAGGAAGTAAAGGGTGGATTCCCCTGTTTCAGCCGCAACCTACCACTGGCGCAAGTGGCTCCTACGGCACGAACCATCATGTTGGCAACTGCGGAATGTGGGGAAATCAAGCAAGCCTACAACATGAAGTGGGATGACGACGAGCGCAACATCGCTTACAAAAAAGCCTTCTTGCGCTCACTTCTGCTGCAGGTATATGCAGAGTTATTCTGCAAAGACCTCTTCCCAAAGAAACTCAAGTGGTCGTATCCATCTTCCATGAGCGAGAGTTTGCTACGCAACTACAACACAATATGGAGTGCCTTGCCCGCCGTGAACCCACTCAACGATGTCAACAACCACAAACCTGTTGTCACCGCCCCAAGTTATCAGCTCAAAGTCTCTACTTTTGGCTACAACCTACAGAACAACACCACTTCTGCGAACAGTACTCCCCCAAGCGGCAGCACCCTTGCCGACTTCAGCGCACTGAGTGGCATAGAGGGCATCGGCAACAACCCATTGCTCGGCGGCAACATTTTGGGAACTGCCCCAACGCAAACATTTGGCGACAATACATTCCTCAACAATAGCAGCAACATGCTAGAAGAAAACAAGGAAAAGCAAGAACCCGTCTTTGCCAAAGACGACGATACCAAGCCGTTCTCCTTCAACCCCATCAAACTTGTGGACGAGAACGACTTCCAAAGCATGACCGAAGCGAGTGCCGTCGCCAACTATCTCAACGTAAAAGCTGACGACAGGGATGCCCTGACCATCTGTTTCGACATCGGTGGCAGCACCTGCGACATTTCAGCCCTGTGCCAGCTTCAGACTCCTGAAGGAGCACGGTTGACGATGATCAAGCAGAACTCCATCCACTTTGCCGCCCAGTTGGTGGGCGAGGCAACTAGCCATTGCCCTACCTTCCAAAAGGTACTGCTTAGCACCTGCGAGGAGTTTGGACTCAAGATACAAGGTCTTAACCAAGGCGAGAATCGCTATAGCAGCAGTACGGCAAGCTATTACTTTGAGCAGATGGTGGACAGGTTGGATGCCCAGCAGCTGCCCTTCTTCTACAAGAAGATAAGCACCTCTTGCAGTGAGTTGATGTGTGCCGACATCTATGTCACCGGCTTGATCATCTATTACGCCGGGCTTCTCGCCCGCAAACTCATCAAGCAAGTAAGAAACAGCACGGAATGCCGATGGACGGGAGACAAGAAGCCAAAAGTACTCATCACCTTTGCCGGCAAGGGAGCACGCATCATGGAATGGCTGGGCATCACCACGACCACCGAGTTGGCCACCCAATTCTACCAAGCCATGTTTATCAAGGGCTTAGGTCAGACTGACGCTGGCGCCTATATCTCAGCCTTGGACATCGCCTTCCCGAAGACACTTTCCAACGAAGTGAAGTTTGAGGTTTCCAAAGGACTTGCCATGGAGACCACAACCCTGATGCGCCCACAAGACTGCGACCCTATCGAGGTCATCGGCGAGGAAGGTTTCACGATAGAAGATGCACAGGGCAATATCCAGTCTCTGGATGCCGACAACAGTATCACGGCAGCTATGATGGCGAGCCTTGGCGACAAGTTTTATGGCAACTCGTCGGCAGGCCCTAGATTCCAAGACTTCCTGAATCTCTTCCTGCAAGTTGCACAACAATACTTCGGGTTGCGGTTCAAGCCAGAAATGCTGATGGACGCAGTACAAAACATGGGGCTGTTGAGTTTCATCCGAGACACACCAGAATATCTCCATGCCCGCCGAGCAGAACAGTTTGACTTCGTATCGCCCATACTGATTCTCGAAGGACTAAAATTCTATAAAGACTTCTTGTTGAAAAATATAGGAAATGACTAAATCATACATCATGACCGTCGCCCAAGAGGGCGTACAACTCTATGGGGGACGCTTGGAAGACAAAGGCTCCTTCACTGTTTTCGAAGACCTCTCCAAGAAAACAGTGGAGGAATTCTGCGCCATAGACACACCGGCATCAGAAAAGCAAGACACCCATCTGGGCATTGTCTTCTCTTCGGCATTCTCATATACCGAGAGAGAAAACATCTTGGGACTCCTCGCCCAAAATGGCTATATCCACATCAAGGAGTTCGACTTCAACGGCTATCTCTGCACGATCACCAGAGGTTTTCCGTACGCCCTCATCCTGTCGGCAGACGAAGACAACCTATACGTTGATTACTACGACACGGCAAGAAAAAGCCACGTCGCCTCTACCCAAATAGACGGTGCAGGCAAAGACCCCAGGGTGGAAGTACTCGCAGAATGTATCTGGAAGAAACTCATCTTCGAGGCTAGCTATCTCAACAAGGCAAAAGACTTCGAGGATGTCAAGAAGGCGGCAAAAGACTTCTTGCATTCGCAGAAGGCGGAGCTAGAAGGCACCATCTATCTGGAAGGAGAAAACCACGATTTCTTCATCAGGCGACGCGACGCCAACATAGAGAACGTGCTCGACCACGGATGCACGGGTGTCTTGTCCCATCTGAGCAACTTCGCCAACACCCAGCAAATCAACAAGAACGAGACGGTGCTGGTTCTTTCTCATGGCTTGGCAGGCAACAACTACTTCCATGATGTCTTCAATGGTTTCACGACCGACATCTTCGAGATTGACCAAATAGCACACCAAGCCATCCTCAACGCCATGATGAACGACTTGCAGGGAATCACCATCGACACAACCCCTATCGGGCTGAGTCACCTTCCCGTCAATTACATCCATGAGGAAAGAACGGAGTGTTCCATCTCCTTCGACATCAAGTTTCCGGAAGGAGCCTACGCCATCGAAGTGTCCAGAGACGGAACACCTATCCGAACCATTACCGACCCGCAATTCATCGACGACGGATTGCAGCCCGGGCATACCTACCTCTATGGCTTCGCCGTCATCTACAAGAACGAGTTTGGAGAAGAAACAAAAAGCCAAAAGACAACCAAGGAGATTTCCACACTCAAACTACAGCTCCCTACGCCCGTAAGCCTCAACATCAAGCAGACAGACCAGGAAGCAATCCTCGCATGGAACCAACCAGAGCGTGGCATCGTGAGAATCTACCATTCCCCGAAGCCATTCGACTTACATAGCAACGACACCATCGCCGATGTGCAAGCACTCGACTATCCGATGCTATCCACCCTCGACACCAGCTATGTCGTTCAAAAAGATTTCTGCGGAGAACGCTATTTCATACCCATCACCGTCATTGACAACCTCGGTGTGGCAGGAGAACAACAAAGCATCACTTCCATGATTACGCCCAAGGGGGTACGAGTCGATTCCACCGACATCAGCCACGTCAAGGTCATCTGGCTCTGGGAGGGTATCTCCATGGTGAGAGTCAAATGGGTAGCGGAAGACGGCAACGAGCATTGGGAAGACATCGCACATGATGGACATCTGCCAGAACTTGAGTTGCCATTAACTTCCAAGAACCGCAACATCACCGTCAAGGTATCCGCCATCCACCAAAAGCCAGACGGCACGTTGATGGAAAGCGAAACAGTCACCCAGACCGTCGCATTGGCATCCGTCAAAGTCAATTTCAACAATGCCAAGAGTGAGGCTAAGCTCTTCTCACACAAGAACGAGTACTCGGTAACACTCCAGGCAGACGGTGAGCCACCCTGCGACCTATATGTCTTACTGGAGGAAGGCAGTATGCCGCTAGACCTGACCAACTTCAAGTCGCATCTCACCATATCCCATCAAGACCTGGCAGACGGACAAGAGAAGAAGTTTACCTTGAAGTATGAGCGCATGCAAAAGAAGCAGCCCCTCTACTTCCGAATTATCGCCGCCGACCGGAGCCTCCCTCTAAGAGTGGTTCCCGAAACACAAAAAATAAAATAGCCATGCCAAAGATAGTATGCCCATATTGCTTCGAGGAATTTAAGCGGAGCGAAGTCATGTTTCGTTGCACCAACGACGAGTGCGACAAATATATAGATACAGAGTTGTCTACCTTCTGGGGGCAAGACAGGAAGATGCTGCCAGCCATCGCCAACGACCTAGGATGGCTGGCCAAGAAGTTGGACACCATGCCCGACTCCACCCAATGTGGTGCTTGCGGCCATACGTCCTACACAGTCATCTGCCCTCATTGCCACAACGTGATTCCCAAGGAAATGGTGGAGAAGAAAGGGTATATCATCTCCATCATCGGAGCCAGAAGCAGCGGAAAGACCAACTATATCACCGTGCTCATCGACCAACTCCGCAAGTACGGAAGCAAGTTGGGCAACCTGGGCA
Source organism: Waltera intestinalis (assembly GCA_963628185.1). Lineage (GTDB taxonomy): Bacteria > Bacteroidota > Bacteroidia > Bacteroidales > Bacteroidaceae > Prevotella. The sequence goes on from CAVGEN010000035.1 coordinate 9,972, forward strand.
TTCTTGCCTCTACGGTAGCCGACGACAGAAAAGACTGTACACAGGTAAGATACCAAACCGACTTCTACGACATCCTCTTCAAGAAAGGAATCTTGCCCGCCCAGACAAAGATTACAGACCAGAAGTCGAAGATACCGCTCATCTACACCATCACCCAGAAAGGTGTGAAGAATCCACTGTACCTCGTATTCTACGACACAGCGGGCGAGAACTTCAACGAGCCAAAGAACATCAGCAAGAACGTGAAGTTTCTGGACGAGAGCGATGCCGTCATCTTCCTGCTCGACACCTTCTCCATCCCATATATCCATGAGAAATTGAACATCAAGGGAGAAATCGAGTTGAAGTATAATGTCATCCTCAACAATATCATCGACCATTTCAAGAATGGAGACAAGAACAAGAAAAAAGCCCACTTCAGCAAGCCGATGGCTTTCACATTCAGCAAAATAGATGCCATCTTCGACCATAGCGACGAACTAGCAGACACCGCAATACCAGGCATGTCGATCGACCAAAACAGTCCATACCTGGAAGGCGGCGGCATCAGAATGGACGACATCGACTCTGTGAGCGATGGCCTAAGGGCTGCTCTTTGCTCTTGGCGTGAAGATGACTTTGTCAACAATGCCGAGAACAACTACAAGAACATGAAGTATTTCGGCATCTCTGCCCTTGGCAAAAATCCCGGAAGCGACAACCACATCCAAGACATTCACCCCTATCGAGTCCTCGACCCGCTGGTGTGGATTCTGGACCAATTTAAATATCCCCTCTTTAAAAAGAAATAAAAACTTGCCGACATGAAGAAATTCAAATTTTACGACATCATAGAATGCTCCAGCCAACAATCCATCGTGACGAGTCAGGCAGGCTTCGGCATCCGAACGATGACCCAAGGACTTGACGAAGAACTAGCCAAACAAATCGTCGAGCAAGTAAGTTGCGCCTACGAAGTTGACATTGCCGACCAAGTGACTTCCTCCCAGATAGAGGAAGACGCCGATGTCGTCAAGAAATTCCCTAGAACGTTCAAATATACAGCCGTAAAAGATGACGGGGGCAAAGAACACCACATCATAGCCTGCTCCACATATATAGGCATCGACTATGGATATTTCTGCGGTTTAGACTCTGCCAGAAGAGCAGGAAGCAACTATATCGCAGACATTCTCGTGTTCAACGAAAAGCCAACGGCAAATTTGTTTTCCGAGCTCATCAAGCAGGAGGTATTCCTTCCCATCAACAACTCATGCTCCCCTGGCAATCCCGAGCTGCAAGCACTGCTAACCGGAGAGCCTTCCTATCTCGAACCTAGAGAGATTGAGATAGAAGAAGAAGTGCTCCCCATGCTGAACGAGCAGACTGCCCTCGTCGCCATCGCTTTGTTGCAAACCAAAATCAACCAAGACCTTGGCAAAGACAAAGGCTTTCAAAGCATTGTGTTCCAAGCCCAGGAAGCGAAGGTGCCATCCATCCTAGAAAGTTTGGCAACCTTGCCAGACGAACTGGTGAGCGACAAATATTTCCATACCAATTATCTCCAAGGATATGGCATGCCTCGTGGGTATCGCATGATGTTCCTCAACGAGCACAACAAGGAACAAGTCTATACAGAAAACTATGTTTTCCTTGACCTCGACAACCAAAAGACGCAAAACATCGAAGACTGCAACATCTTCTTCCACAAGATAATGGAAGCAGCCATCGCCAATGACTATCCTGCGTTCCAAAGACAAGTCGATTACATCTGTCAAAACAAGATGCAAAACGAGACAGCGGGATTTCCCAAAGAACAGCCCAAGGACTCCCAAGAGAAGAAAAGCCATCTTCTTGGCAAATGCAAGGGATTTTTCAAATCCTTGACCAGCAAAAAGCACCCCCAAAAGTAGCCTATGAAATATATCAAGTTGTTGTTTCTCCTACTAGCTACCCTACTTACCGTAGCTTGCGACTCCGACAAGGATACCTTGGTCAAGTCTTCATTCAAAAAGGGCAACCCATACGCCAAGGAGTTTGCAGGACTCAACGGTCCTGTGAAGTACGTCGTATATTCTCATTTCAAGGGAGGCCATATAGATAATACCACGAGGGACGACTATTCCCCGGAAGGCGTTCTGACCAAGAGAAAGAGTCTGGCGCAGGGCGACTCTATCGTCACCTATTATATATATGACTCCAACAACAACATACAAGAAATCACAGGAACAGGCATCGTCGCCTACAAAAACCAATACAAGAAAGGCACATTGGTAAAAGAGTGGTTTTATACCGACAAGAACAAAAAGCAAGGTTACACCCATCGCTATTTCATCAAGGGCGAGACCTTCACCAAGAAAGCAAACAACATGGCCACTGGCGCAGGCATCACCACGAACTATGCCTACAACAGCAACGGCATAGTCATGGAAACACAACAGACGGTGAACAACGGCGCCTACCTCCTCAACAGGTATGACAACAAAGGACACATTTCCTCCATCGAGCACTATACCCCCTCCGGCAAACTAAGATACAAGGAAAGTATAACCAGAACATACGACGAATATGGCAACTGCGTCAAGTACATCGCCAAGAAAGGCAACAAGCTATCCACATACCACAAGGCTGTCTATAAGTATTATACCATCGAGGAACTTAAAAACGCCAAGAAGCAAGCAGAATCCACGATTACCAAAGGCTTTGGCTATGAAGAAACGTCGGAAGTAAGAAGACCCGGACCCAGACTGATGGGAAGCATCATCTTCCTAACCTTCGCCTTCCTAGCCTTCTACATTTGGTTCGCACAGAAACGTTGGGGGCTGTTCAACCATTTTGGTGGAGAAATAGAGATAGACGGCATGAGAAAGATGTGGATGTACAACAATGCCCCATATCTCAAGATGGGTACCATCTTTGCATCCATCATCGCAGCCTTCCTCTCCGCCATCTTACTGCTCATGGTATGTGGCGGCACGGTATGGATTGTCTTTGGCATCATCAAGGTAATCCTTTGGGCTATCATTGTTGTCGGATGGATTCTGCTCATAGGCGGTATCTTGGCTACGATTTTCGCCAAGTCTCTCTATGGTATCATCACCGCCGTCATCGGTGCCGTCATCGTATATTACAGCAACACCCTGGAGACATGGGGGGAGAAATTCGGCCGTTGGGGCAGCGATTTCCTGGACAACGTAAATGCCCTGGACTGGACTTTCGCCATCTTTTCCACGTACGGCAAGACCATCATATTGGCAATCTGCATCCCGATGGCTTGCTTCTTGTCTCTCGCCATATTGCTCATCACCATCAGCTACATCTTGAGAGGGTTCGAGTTTACAGCCCTTAAAATATACAATGTGAACCGCCCTTGCCCTTTCTGTGGCAACACCCGCGGCTTCACCTATATGATCGGCAACGACGAGTACCCCATCCCCCTGCACCCAGGAGTCTATGGGGTGTTCCATCAGACCAACCATTTCACAAAACTCAGAGTACCAACCATGCTCCTGACCGGAAAGTCAAAGCTCACCCTGAAATGCTCCGCTTGCCAACATCTCATCAATAAAAATCATGACAAGACCTACGGAACAGACATCCACATTGGCTTCGTCGGCACCCGATCTTCGGGAAAATCATACCTCTTATACAGTGGTTTGGAATTGCTGAGCCAAGACTTTGGAAAAGACTTCCAGCAGATAGACGCGACCCCAAACAATCAGTTGGAAAAGATGCTGCAACGCATTCACAACAACGACGGCATACAGACGGCGGTACAAAACCGATACAAGGCCATCCAGTTCCGCCTGGCTCGCAAGCTGCGCCCTCTCCCCTACCATCTGTTCTTCTATGATGTAGCCGGCGAGAAGTTCAACATCAGTTCCAGTAAGTCGCAAGCGGCGCTGGAGTTTTACAACAACGTAAAGACCATCGTCTTCATCATCGACCCGACGATGACTGACATTGACAAAGTCGTGCCATCAGACAAGTTTGCCGAATGGATCAACAAGCATGGCAACCCAAGCGAGAAATATGATGCCGAGGGTACATTGGGAGAGCTGAAGAAAATCCTCATGCAAGTTGGGCGCAAGCCAAAGGAGATAGACCTCATCATCACCTGCACGAAGAAAGACCTGGGTTACTTGGAAAACTCCAATTATCCATACGAGCTAGACGAGCGCATGATCAAGAAGTTTATCGGCGACGAGCTGGGGCTGACCAACCTCCTCTACTCCACCTCCGACTTTAAGTCGGTAGGCTATGCCATGGTCAGTGCCATCGACGAAGAGAGAACAGACTTGCATCACCTCTTCTTGCGAATACTCAAGCAAAGAGGTTGTGCGGTCTCGCCAAAGGAACGCATAGTGACCAAATCACGGCAAAGCTAACTTTGGATGATTTGTTCTAAGCAAAAAGATACTCTCTTCATATAGCCAAAACAAATCCCTCTTTTCTGCCCCATTTCCGATTTATCTGCCTCATTTGCCACCCAAATGAGGCAGATAAATTTGTTTTTGGGCAGATAATTGAGAAAATGATCGTAATTTTTCTCCTTTTTTGATACAACTTTCAGAAATAATCACTATCTTTGCAACCGTAATCCAGCCGAAAGCTCCAAGTGGGCTATAAGGTTGGGGTACATATACATAAATAAAGGCGTAACTGACGCTTTGGTTTTGACTGGTTAGAACTTCGCAACTTCAAACAAGTTGTCAAAAACAAAGCAATGGGGACGCCTCACGGGTGTATTATATACAGCCCTCATTGGCTTCGGACGTTATTGTTCGTTGGCAGGGAGGGTAAATTATATACACATTTACGTGGGGCTTTCGGCATTGCTCGTTTCGACAGACAGGGCAATGCGAGAGCCTAGATAAGTGGAACGAGCAGCAGGCTGGCTCCACGTTTTTATTTCTGTATATCAAGAACAGAATATGAACTGCCAATCAGGGAGTCGTTGGCTTTGACTATAGAGACAATGAATGGTTCATTATTAAAACAACTCCTCATCGTCATAGAAATTCTATTTTTATGCGCTACCAAATCCTTTGCTTATACATCAAATGATCTTATTGAAGATTTTGAATGGTTAGAACCTAACAACAAAGTTGAAGTCGTAATTGGCGAACCATATCAATTACATTACACCAGCAGAACCAATACATCAAAAGTATTCACATCTGACTATTCTAAATTTTGGGTTCATTATGATTTCAATCCATCTCAACATGTCGTAAATGCTCCAAAAGGATACCAAATAAACGAAAACGGCAGTATTATTGGATTGGTCGAAGGTAGCTATGCTATCAAGAACACAGGACTAATCCTAGCGAAAAACAATGACTACCATTTTTATACATCACTGTTGTAAAAGAGAGAAAGGAAAAAGAATCTAATAACACATTAGACACTGCAAATGATGTATATTCAAAAATACGTTTTGGTTTATATAATAGTTCCGATATTGATTTTTTTAAATTTCAAGGAAATTTTAAAAGGGGAGATGAAATCACTTTCAAACTTCATTATCTGGGAACACGAGAAGCACCTTCTGGATACAAATGGGCAACATTCTCTGGTGCAAATATGATAGGAAGTGGGAATCTAATCTCACAAGACCAAGAGTGCAAGGTAATTGCCCTCTCACAAGACCCTATATATCTAGAGGTATACTACGACCAAAACTGCAACCAGTATTTTAGGTTGCAGGAAGAATTCATTGCAGAAGTTTATATAAAAGGAACGGACAACATCAATCTTCCAAAAATGCGAGGCATTACAGTTTCCTGTCATGATGGTTTCGTATCTATCTCTGGACTAGACAACAATGAGTCTGTCTCTTTTTATACTGTTGACGGTAAAGTATTGGGTACACAAAAAGCGATAGATGGCAGGGTAAATTATGCTGTGGGCACTGTTCAGAAAATCATAATTGTTAGAATCGGAGATAGTAGCATAAAAATTACGAATCAATAAGAATGGAACTGATACATATTAGATGATAATAAATATTTTAAAGACAAAAAATATGAAGAAGTTACTCATTATAATTATCAAACGAACCCTATTGGCTTTATGCTGTATAATGTTAACAACAATGAGCCACGCCTATGACTTTGAGGTAGATGGAATATATTATAATATTCTATCAATTGATGACAAGACTGCGGAAGTTACATACAACTCAACTACAAATTATAGGCAGAGAACCGTAGTTATACCAACTACAGTAACTTGGAATGGATATACTTTTTCTGTGACTACTATCGGAAGTTGCGCTTTTGATAGATTTAATTATCCACATAATGTAGATACAGTAATAATATCAAAAGGTGTACAAGTAATAAAATCACTAGCCTTTCAATCAGCAGGTTTGAAGGTCTTAAAAATGCCAAACACAATTAGTGATATAGAAGACAATGTGTTTTCAGGGATTTATGGCGTTCATGTGACAGATTGGTATGTCGATGATTATGACTGGCTATGTTCAAGTGGACTTTTTAGCCCATCTACTGTAAAGAATATATATGTAAATAATGAAAAGGTCTCAAAAGACCTTGTGATTCCCGATGGCGTTAAATTTATATCAGCAAGTACGTTTTCTGGTTTTGATTGGATTGAATCCGTAGATATTCCTGGTTCTGTAGAATATATTGATGCTAACGCATTTGGAAGATGTTCTAATTTACAAAGAGTTAATATTTCCGAAGGAGTTAAGGAGATATATGGAACCTCTAATAAAAAAGGTAACACATGGTATAGTGTTGGAGCATTTGGAAGGTGTAACAAGTTACAATATGTTTCTATCCCAAGTACAGTTACAATGATTGGTAAAAATGCTTTTTCTGATTCTCCAAGTTTAGATAGCATTGATTGTTATATAACAGAACCATTTGAGACTAGTTGCTTTTCAAATGGACAATTTCTGGCGAGTAATTTGATTGTACCAAAAGGGACATCAGATAGATATAAGAATACAGAAGGATGGAAAAACTTTGTCAATATATATGAACGCGATGCAATCTCATTTGAATTGAAATCAACAGTCTCTACTGGTGGACATGTAAATTTAAATGGTGTTTTACTCGGTGCAAATACAACAATATATCAAGGAGAAAATTATGAATTAGAGTTTATTCCAGATGATGGCTATGAGTTGAAGTCATTGGTCATTAACGGGGAAGATGTAACCAGCAACGTAACGAACAATTTTTACACTGTCACTTCGATTAGCAAGAATATGACTATCGTTGTGACTTTTGCTGAGTTACCTCTTTATCTCACTATCAAGAGTGCAGAAAGTGGTTCAATTGTCCAGGAAGCAGAGAAGGGTAAAACCTATAAGTTTACAATTACTCCAAGTGATGACTGGCAGATTGAGAGCGTTTCATTCAACGGAACAGATGTCACTTCACAGCTAAACGATAATAAGTACACAACTCCTGCAATTACAGCTAACAGTGAGCTAATTGTCGTTTATAAGCAAGCCAAAACAAGCACAGTGAAAGCTATTAGACAATTAAGTGATGTTAAGGTATCCGCTTCATATGGAACATTAAGTATTGATAATAATGGCTATGCAACAAGTGTATATGTATTCAATATAGATGGCTCACAAGTTGCTTCAGAAAGTGTAGGAGTTGGAACTTCTACTATTGAGTTGCCAACAAATAAGGTCTATATTGTAAAGGTTGGAGAAGAAACCTTCAAAGTCACAATGTAATGACCAAATTCATCTTTACAATATTGACAACAACATAATCTAACCCACTTTTTTGCAGTAATGCCGCTTCGGCAAGCCAACTACCCAAAGGGTTCGCTGACCATACAGGTCGGCGAACTCACCGAAGCCTCTTGAGGAAATGCTCGTCCAAAAGACAAAGCGTCAACGATGCTTTGTCAGCTGATCTTTGGGCGGTTCCTTTCCACTATTAGAATAAGGAAAGTATCATCTTTAATACTTTTAACCTAAACAATTTGCTTGTTAGTATTAATATTCGTACCTTTGCGTCATTCAATATCAAGAATAATGAAAAAATATAAAGCAAAAGAGGTTTTGCAGTTACTAAAGGATGATGATGGTACTTAGCAAGGACAAAAGGAGACCATAGCCAGTTCAAACATCCAAACAAACCTGGCACAGTAACTATAAGGGGAAAAGAAAGCGAAGTCTTAAACCAATTTCTCCTTAATAGCATTTGGCATCAAGCAGGGTGGAAATAACATTCCCCTTACTTGATACTAAAATCTATTTTACTTGATAAAGAGATACAACAACAAAACAAAAGTTATGGAAAAAATCATTGTAAACGTAGCATGGTGTGACAAAAACTTCGGTGGCACACTTGGTGACAATGTACCTGGTGCAGTGGTCTTTACTGCTCATACGTTTGCGGAATTGCAAAAAGAAGCAAAGGAATCTTTGGAATTTCATGTAGAAGGACTACTGGAAGACGGTGTAGATGTTCCACAATGGCTCAAAGATGGCGATTACGAATTTGTCTATAACTATCAAGACATTTCCACACTATTTCGTGCTTACGAGCCTTACATCTCCTTAGCAGCAATTAGCCGTGCATCTGGTATCAATCAAGGACAATTGTCACATTATGCCAATGGGCTTAAAAAGCCACGTTCCGAGCAACGCAAGCGCATTATTGCAGGATTGCACAAAATTGGTAGTGAGTTGCAAGCTATTAGATGCTAAATCTTAGAATTCATAGCAAAACTCGCCGATAGCGTGCGAAAAGTGATATTTTTAAGTATGTTTTCGCACGCTATCGGCTAGTTTACAATAAGAATATGGAAGAAGATAAGAATTTTCCACCTATAATTGTCGGAAAACGGATTTCCAACCATACATTCCGACAATTATAACTCATCCAATGTGGGATAAGTATCATCATTTGTCGCAATGACAACAAGCTATCAGCTATATTGCTGATTATAAAACTAAAACTTCATAACATCACCTGGCAAGAATATCTGCATACCTTTAGCACAATGAGTAGGAGGCTCCTTCAAGAATAGCCCGAGATGAACTTCCTGCCCTTTCTTAATAAAAGGCAAGTACTTAGTTTTCTGCTCCAAAACATCCATGAGCCTATCGGCATCCTCATCGTGCGTCCATTTACATTCACCTACCAAGATATGCTTCTTGTCAATGGACTCTGCCACAACATCCAACTCTACCATCTTACCTTCCTTATCTCCAGGTGGAAATATCTTACCCCACCAACGAGAGGCGACATTGTAGGCTACGCCATCTATGACGTTGCCACTAACATATTCACGACAAAGCAATTCCCAACATTGACCTATAAACTGTGGAAGCTGAGTCTGCACCACTTGCATCACGGTATCCACTTTTCTCAATTCCAAAATAGAACGATAAGGCACAATAAACTGATAGTGAAAGCGCAGGAGGGAATCATTGATGTGGTAAAGACCTTTTTTACTTTTCTTGGGGCTCTCGTCAAAAGGAACTTCACGGCTAACATAGCCGAGATCTCGCAACTTGCCCAAAGGTTCAGAAATCGTACTGCTGTCTTTACCCACCCTAGTTGCTATTTCCGACAATTTATTGGCACCATTGCCTATAATAGTCAATAATGTAGATGCTTGCACCGTATCCCTCATATCATCACGAAGCAAACGTTGAGGTTCTTCTATCAAAGGGCCTTGCGAATCGAGCAAAACCTTGCGAATGGCAGTTTCCTTGTCAGGATAATCCCTGCGCAGTTCCCAATAACGAGGCACTCCTCCCCAAATAGCATATTCCTCCACTGCTTGCACAGCGTCACATTCCATTGCCATGCTCATATATTGGGCAGGAATTGGCTGCATTTTTATAATCTCGTTGGCAAGACCATAAAGGGGTGACTGACGATTGAGTACATAACCATGCATCAACTGCTGCGAAGACCCACACAATACCAGATCAAACTTCAATATTTTCTCATTCAGGAGTTTCTGAATGATGGAAGGAAGTACATCACAACTTTTCACCAAATAAGGGAACTCATCCAAGCAGACCAACATACGCTCACCGAGTTGATTGTTGAAACTTCTAAACAAAGTTTCCCAATCCGGGTAAATCACCTTGTCAAAACCATCAATGACAGAAGCGACAACCTTGGAAAAAGCTGCACGCTGAACTGCCTCTACCGATGTATCACTCAGAAAGTAAATCGCCTTGTGCCGAGCATTGACAATATGTTTGAGAAGGGTTGACTTACCTATTCTGCGCCTACCATAAATGACAACAAACTGAGTATCTTCTCTATGAAGGGCTTCATTAATTCTTTCCAATTCCGCCCCTCGATCTATTAATTTATCAAACTCCATAAGCCCCATGTTAGAAATATCTTGTACAAAGATAATCTTTTTCAAAGATAAATCCAAACATTTAATAATCAAAGATATATTAATTACCAAAGTTTAACAAAACTGTCGGTAGAAACTTTTTCGCAATGTCACAAAGAACTTTGGTGACTTATACTGATATAGATAGACACATTATAGTGAAATTATATAATGTGTAAAT
>CAVGEN010000036.1:0-33561 GCA_963628185.1 Waltera intestinalis
GCAAAGGTAGGTATTTTTATTTAGGTACACAAGACGGTCTAAAGTGACTGCTTACCTAATTATTGTTTTTTTATACCTTTATCGTTTTATGCAAATGGGTTATCCACCGTCTTCACCATAGTGAGGCCATACGACATTTTCACTTGCACCTCATGCTCACTCATAATCACTACCTTCTCATACTGAGGTTCCAACAGCACCTCGCCATTCCTCGCCATCACTCCCCAATGGAAGGGCGATACGGCAAAGGCAACCAAATGGTGTACCTCCTCTCGGACGGCACTATAGAGAGCGAGCGTTATCACTGTGCCATCGCATCCCATCAAGCCCCATCGTAAACCTTTCCGATAAGGCTCTACTGACTCCAAGTTACGAATACGCTCCGTCCATGCCCTCAACTGTTGCACCTTTCTTTTCCGCTCCTGCTCCCTCAACTTGGGCAAAGCTGCCACCATCTCCTCCTCGCCACGAGCCACAGGCACTTTCTCCTTACCTTTCTCCAGAAGATAATATTGTTGCTGAGAATCCATGATGAGAATACAGGTGCTATAAAACTCACCTGCCAACCAATAGTATTGAGAGTCATCACCATTCACCACACAGGCATCCCTGCTATACCTGTAAGGGGAGCCCACAGGATAATAGTCCACCATCTCTAAGGAGATACACTTGCTGGTGGCTTCCATAACTGGGATGCGAAGATAAAAACCACGATGCTTATCATCACACGCAAACTTAATGCCACTGAACACCTTGCGAGTTCGGGTATAAAAAACGTCTCCCATCATAATGAGTTGTATGCTCCCATACGTCATCACACGAGGACGTGCTCCTTTGCTGACAGGAAATTTCTTCATGTTGCGCAAATCGACATAGTTGACGAACCCCTTCTTGTCACACAATTTCACAATGTCATGCTGCATCTTCGTGACCTTTCCAAGCTCACCTCGCAACAATCGCTGACGCTGCAAGCTCAATTCATCCTCTTGTTGGCTCTTGGAGACTATCTGGCACAGTTCATCATGCGTCACCACGACCTCCATCTCTGGGTCATCCACACGATTCGCATCGCCGGTCTCTCCATAAGCCATCAGATTTTGTCTTTGGCTCAACGCCACCACTTCCCTCTGTTGCTTTCGGCTAAACTTTCCCTCGAACATCGCCTCCCAGTCCCAAACCTGCGAAGGCAATCCAAACACCCGATACAGTCCGACATTATCTATCATCACACAACTTTTCTTACCCTTGGCGACACGCAGCCCACGCCCCACCATCTGCAAGTACTTGGCAAGGGAGAGCGTAGGGCGAGCCAACTGCACAAATTCGACATCTGGGCAATCGAATCCCTCGGAAAAAATATCAACGTTGACGAGAACCTGAATTGGGAGTGAAGAAGAAGGAAGTTTGAACCTTTCTATGAATTCTTTGCGTAAAGAACTCGGTGTCTTGCTATCAATAGCAACCGCTACAACGCCATTTTCTCGGTAGAACTCGGCAATCGCCCTGGCGTGCTCTATATCAATCGCATAGATAATTCCTTTCCTGTTCTTGGCAAAATCAACAAAACTTCGGTAAAGCCGTTCGATGGAAGGCTTCTTGTTCAGCACGCTATCCATTTCCTTGGTTTGGTAATCGCCATCAGCTCCTCGCTTTTTCAGTGAGTCGATGAGCCGTTGTGTCTCAGAATCCCCCTTGATGCTCACAAAGTCGTAGGTAGCCAACCGCCCTTGCTTGATAAACTGCGGAACATCCCATGACCGCACCAGCACCTCAAACAAGTCGGTGAATCCCTTGCCGCTCAGTCGGCAAGGCGTAGCAGTGAGTCCAAGGAACTTAGCCTCTGGGTATCGCTCCCACATCTCCTTGTAGGTCTTGGCGAGCGCATGGTGCGCCTCGTCAATCACAATCAATCCCGGTTCCCCTTCCACCTCATCATAATGCCGTGAAAGCCACTGGATAGAGAGGGTTTGGAGTGAAGAACGAAGATTGAAAAGTGAAGAATTATCTTGCGAAACAGGAAAAGGGAGGAATCTTTGAGCCGTTTCTTGAATCTGAGAGACCAACTCCCTTCGATGAGCAACTATCCAAACGGAACTGGCAGGATGTTCGTCTAAGAACTGCTTGACAATAGAAGCAAGTAGAACTGTCTTTCCTGTTCCCGTTGGCATCTGCGCCATGACGGAACGGTGCTTGGCAAATGCCTCACCTATCCGTTCCTTCATTTCTTCCTGGTAATCAAAAAGCTGCAAAGCTTTCTTCTTCATACATGACATGATTTTGCCTCGTCAGCCAACTCGATATAGGTACATTCCGCCAAGACAGCGGAACAAGCGAGAAAATTTTCTATTTTGACAACAAAGCGTTTGCTGCGAGTACCTTTGATGCGCTGATAATAGCCCTCCTTGCCCTGAAAGATGCCATCGGCGATGCGCACCTTTGCCTCGGGACGCAACCCCAACTGCCCGATTTCTTCGGGCTTGTAATACTTCAAGTCGGTGACCTCATCGCTAGTAGTGATGGCAATGAACGCCTCCATATCCTTGTGCGACACTGTGAGCGGTTCGTACCCCCCCACGCCATTGCGACGCATCTTATACTGGATAAAGGAATTGTACTTATACTTGACCTCCCTCATACGGTTTCGTTCTGCCTCGATGAAAAGGAGGTTGCGGATGACAGGACGCTGGCTGACAACTCGCGTCTGAGTCTTGCGTCCCACCATGCGCTCATACCGCTCCAAAGGTACAAAGGACTTGATGTCGGGCTCTTCTTCTAAAAGCTCGACTACCTTCATCTCCCTACCGAAAGGAGAACTTAGGGCATACCATTTTTTGTTACCTCCGGAAGGCATTATCTATTCGTTTTTGAGGCTACTTCTTGACTTTCGAGCATTCCTATAGCTCCTTAAAGAACGTGTAACTTTTTATTCTTTAAGCTATTACAGAGTTTTAACTTTCATTATCAGTTCAAGAGACTGCTTCCGAAAAGCCACTCTTGCAACCTAATACTCATGCAAAAGTAGCCATTAATCTTGATATAAACAAATTTTTGCGTCTATTTTTTTTTTTTTAACACACGCCTCGATTGCGAAGACGTACCGCCTTCGCAACGAGCCTCCAGGAAAAAAGAACCTCGATTCACCAGTACGCGAACCGAGGGAATATGCAGAATGACTTCGTCAACCCAAAAGGAAAGTTGTATGCAGCAATACTTCTTACAACAACGGTGACAGCAATCTCACCAATGACTCAAACAATCGCTGCAAGAAAGGACGCTTGATGAAATAAGCGACATCATCCACCAAGGTAGATTTCGCTTGGTCTTTCAAGAATATGTTCTTGATGCGCAACGCCATACCCTCGCCAAAGAAGAAAGCATTCGCCTCAAAATTGTTCTCGAAACTACGGAAGTCGATGTTGGTGCTGCCACACGAACAGAGATTGTCATCGCTCACCAAGAGTTTGCTATGGATGAACCCTTCCTCATAAAGATATACCTTTACTCCTGCCTCTATCACCTCCATCAGGTAAGAGCGAGAAGCCCACTCCACCAACTTGGCATCGCCATGGCGAGGCACTATCAGCCTCACATCGACACCTGACAACGCCGCCGTGCGCATGGCAAAGAGCACAGGCTCCGTCGGCAAGAAATAAGGCGACTCCATATAGACATAACGATGGGCTTGAAGCAAGATACGGACATACCCCTGCATGATGTCGGGCCAAGGAGAGATAGGACTGCTCGTCACGATCTGGGCCAAACAATTATTATTGATATTCTTGTCTATCGCCGGGTAATAGCGACGGTCGTTAATCAACGCACGGCATACGAAATACCAGTCCACCAGGAACGCCCGCTGGATGGCATACACAGCACCACCCCTGATGCAAAGATGGGTATCTCGCCAAGCCTGACGCTTGGTTCCCTTCACATATCTAAGGGCAATATTCATACCGCCGATGAATCCCACCTTGCCATCTATCACACACAACTTACGATGGTTTCGATAGTTCACCTTGCCCGTAAAAGCAGGAAAACGGACGGGCATGAAGGCATGTACCACAATGCCAGCCTCCTTCATCCGCTTGAAGAAACGGTCTTTCACTTTCCAGCACCCCACGTCATCGTAGATCAAGCGAACCTCCACTCCTTCCCTAGCCTTGTCGATCAACGCGTCTGCCACCAGATTGCCCAGGGGGTCGTCCTCGATGATATAAGTATCCAGGTGGATATGATCCTTGGCATGCCCTATATAATATAATAAGGTGAAGACAAACTCATAGCCGTCGGTAAAAATGCTTACCTCGTTGTCCTTGAAAGGAAGCGCCCAGTTCTGATTGGTAAAAAGTTTCATCAGCGGTCTGTTTCGGCGAGGAATATGGAGGTTTTCCTGCTCGGCAAACTCCAGCATGGACCGTTTGGTCAGCAAGTCCATGCTCCGGTTGCTGATAACTTTTTCCTTACGCGTGTTCTGTCCGAAGAAGAAATAGAAGATGATGCCGATGACGGGCATAAAACAAAGCACAAGAATCCATGCCATGGTTTTCTCCGGTTGCTTGTTGTCCATGAGCACAGCCACAACTCCCACTATCGTCATCGTCAGATAGACCGCCAGCAATATCCAATGCACATACATCATCATTCCGTCCTCCTGTTTTATTCTATATCCAGCATTCCCCCCAAAACTAGTTGAACACATTGTTAGACTGCGATGCCACCAACATATTCATCTGCTTGAGCTTGACAAACTCGGCTATCAGCTCCTTGTTGGCAGGGTTCTGCCTAAACTCCTGCTGCACCTCCACGAGACGCTGCGAGATGTAATGCGTCCGGAAGCACAGCATATCCTTGAATATCTGCTGCCGCAACTTCTCCTCGTTCATTTTCATCTGCAAACTGGCCGTCGTTATCACCTGTTCCCCAGCCAAGCTACTTGCTATCTTGCTGATCTCAGGATTGGGGTGCGTGCCGAAATAGACATCACACTTGAATCCCTCCTCCCCGATGTGCTCCATAGCCTCAGCCATGATCTGGTTGTAGATAGGGTTGTGAAACTTGAATCCGTCGCCCTCCATATCCAGATAGATATACTGCACCGCAGGCAACTCCACGTCATTGCCCTCGCTATCCTTGACGACAATGTGCTCCTCACCATACCGAATGATGGTCTTGATAAGCAAGTCCTCCACCTCACGCAGTTTATCCATAGGTGTAACGACCGACTGAGCTGGTCGCTGGGCAGGAGCCGCCTGCTGTTCTCGAAGCCCTGCCACACGTCGTTCCTCCTTCACCTGTTCGCTCATGCCATTGCGGATGAAGCTATTTAGCGCATTGATGATGACAGCCTCGCTCACCCCCAGGCGATGCGAACAGTCGGTGATGTAAGAGGCTCGGGTTATCTGATTCTTGATCTTGGAGATGCTCTCCACGATAGAGTTGATAGCCTCACTTCGCTTCACTGGGTCGGTGACACCCTTGAGCATGACATCCGTCTTAAACTGGATGAAGTCGGTTTGGTTGTCCTCGATGTATTTCCTGAACTGTTCCGCCGTATGACTGCGAGCGAAACTGTCAGGGTCGTTGCCGTCGGGCAAGAAGAGCACCTTCACGTTCATATCCTCCTCCAAGAGCATATTGGTGCCTCGCAACGCAGCATGGACACCCGCCGCATCGCCATCATAAAGCAACACGATATTGTTGGTGAAACGATGCAACAAACGAATCTGATATACGCTGAGAGCCGTACCAGAGTTAGCCACCACATTCTCGATGCCACACTGGTGCATGGAGATGACATCGGTATAGCCCTCCACCATAAACACACAGTCTTCCTTGGCTATCGCCTTCTTGGCCTGGTAGAGTCCATACAGTTCGCGTTCCTTATGATAAATCTCACTATCCGGCGAATTCACGTATTTCTGGCTCACGCCCTTGGTGCGGCTATCCAACACCCGTCCGCCAAAGGCCACCACCTTGCCGCTCACACTGAACCACGGGAACATCGCACGCCCAGAGAAACGGTCGAAATACTTGCCCGGCTCCTTATCAGATGCCACCAGCACCCCCGTCGCAGCCAAGAACTTGGGATTATACCCTTCCTTGACGGCAGCATCACAAAGGGCTGTGCGCTGATTGAGCGAGAACCCCAGTTGGAATTTCCTGATGATGTCGTCACGGAATCCACGGCTACGGAAATACTGCATACCGATGGCGCGCCCATCCACATCATTCTGAAGGATGTCCTGGTAATACTTCGCCGCCCACTCATTGACAATAAACATCGACTCGCGCTCGCTTTCCTTCTGTTTTTCCTCGGAGGAAAGCTCGCGTTCCTTGATTTCGATATGATACTTCTTGGCAAGCCAGCGAAGAGCATCGGGATAAGTCATCTGTTCCAGCTCCATCAAGAAGTTGATGGCAGTACCGCCCTTGCCGCAAGTGAAGCAATGGCAGATGCCACGCGTGGGAGAAACGGAGAAAGAAGGATGGGAGTCGTTATGGAAAGGACACAAACCGATATAGTTGACACCCCTCTTTTTGAGTGTCACGAACTCAGACACCACCTCTTCTATCTTGGTGGCATCCATAATGCGGTCTATCGTCGGTCTGTCTATCATAAAAAATCCTTGCGCTCCCTTACAGAGTGCAAAGATAACACTTTTATTTGAAATTTCTTCTTTTTCACACAAGAAATCAAGGCTATTCCAATTATTTTGCTTAACTTTGCCCTCGAAATAAGGGGAAGACATAAGTCCCCTCATCGACACCAAACTTTTGAAAATAATAGTTTTATAAGAAATGATAGATATCAAAGGCATTACCAAGAGCTTCGGCTCGTTGCAGGTACTCAAGGGTATCGACCTGCATATAGACAAAGGAGAGGTTGTTAGCATTGTAGGACCCAGCGGCGCCGGCAAGACAACCTTGCTGCAAATCATCGGTACCCTCGACAAACCGGACAACGGCGGCATCATCATAGACGGTATAGACGTGAGTGAGCTATCCACCAAGAAGTTGAGCGACTTCCGCAACCAGCACCTGGGTTTCGTGTTCCAATTCCACCAGCTCCTACCCGAGTTCACCGCCTTAGAAAACATCATGATTCCTGCCTTCATAGCTGGCAAGAGCAAGAAAGAGGCAAAAGCTAGAGCCGAGGAACTATTAGAGTTCATGGGATTAAGCGACCGTGCCCACCATAAGCCTGCCGAATTGTCGGGTGGAGAAAAGCAACGGGTCGCCGTGGCAAGAGCCTTGGTCAACCATCCTGCCGTCATCCTTGCCGACGAGCCGTCAGGAAGCCTTGACACCAAGAACAAGGCGGAGCTTCACCAACTCTTCTTCGACCTCAGAGACAAGTTTGGACAGACGTTCGTCATCGTCACCCACGACGAAAGCCTGGCTACCATCACCGACAGGACCATCCATCTGAAGGACGGCATGATAGAGAAAACGGTAGAGGCTAGCGGGCCAGGTACAGAAGAGAGAGAAACAAACGAGACTCCTGCAGAAGAAGACGCACAAGGAACTTCCACAGAGGAAAGCATCATCTAACAAACAAGACTATGATAAAAAAGATAAAGCTAGGCGACTATAACACGCTAAGAGTGGTGAAGAAAGTGGATTTCGGCATATATCTTGACGGAGGCGACGAAGGCGAGATTCTTCTCCCCACGCGATATGTGCCAGAAGGTGTCGGCATCGGCGACGAACTGGAAGTGTTCATCTACCTCGACCAGGAAGAACGCCTCGTCGCCACCACCGAGAAACCTTTGGCAAAGGTAGGCGACTTCGCTTACCTCGAAGTGAAGTGGGTCAACGAGTACGGTGCCTTTCTGGGATGGGGACTGATGAAAGATATCTTCTGCCCTTTCCGTGAACAGAAGAAACGCATGGTGCTTGGCAATTCCTATATCGTACATATCCACATCGACGAGGAGAGCTATCGCATTGTGGCATCCGCCAAGGTGGAACGATACTTGAACGAAGATCATCCTCACTACAAACATGGCGACGAGGTAGATCTCTTGATTTGGCAAAAGACCGACCTGGGCTTCAAAGTCATCATCGACAACCAATATCCCGGCCTGCTCTACCAAAGCCAGATTTTCCAGTACATCCACACTGGCGACAAGACGAAAGGCTATATCGGGCGTGTGCGCCCCGACGGCAAGATCGACGTCACCCTCCAAAAGACCGGCTTGCAACAGACAGCCGATTTTGCAGAAGTACTCTACCAGTATCTTTTGGACAACGACGGTATGTGCGACCTCGGCGACAAGAGCGAGGCCGACGACATCTACGAGCGTTTCCACGTGAGCAAGAAAGTATATAAGCGTGCCGTGGGCGACTTGTACAAGAAACATCTCATCACGGTCAGTCCGATGAGTATCAGACTGGCTGACTAACATGAACGGAGGGCGTATCATCAGTGTTTTATGATACGCCCTCCGTTTTTATTCTATCTCACCAGGGATTCCCTTAGTTCTCCATAAACTTCTTGGCCGCCCTGAGCTGGTGTCTCATCACGCTCAGGAACTCCTGGCTCTCTTGCAATACATTAAGATAGACCAAGGAAACCTTGAGGAGCGTGTTGTCGCTCGTGTGCTGGATGCGGTCGATGTGCTTCTTGCGGATTACCGACAGCTCGTCCTTGCAAGCGTCGGCCTCGGCGAGAATCTCACGGTAGTTCTCGTAGCGGCCAGTCTCTATCTGCTCGCAGCTCATCTTCATCAAGTCGTTGATCTTCTGTCGAACAGGTGCAAACTCCTCTACATACTCCCGTGGGATTGGGTTGAAGTTGTTGTCCACATGTTCCTTGATAGGGTCGAGAATACGGCACAGGGTATAGATGTACTGTTGGTTGCTGTTGGCACCCAGATGGAACCAGGTGTTGCGCTCGATGGCGATGTCCTGTGGCGACTTCTTCAAGCCCAGCATCTCCTGGCGGCGGAATTTCTTGAGCATATCCTGTTCCTTTTTCAGTGCCTTGTTGGCATGGCGCAGATTGCTTGGTTTCTCCTCTGCGAGACCATCCATGATTTGGTTGAACTGGCTGAGGGCGAAGTGGCACACGAAACTCTGGGTCTTGCCCACGTGGCGACGGAGCATATCCCATACCAACTCGGGGTCGCGGGTACGCATCATCAGCAAGAAACTGTCGCCCTTGTCCTCTTCCTTCGACTTCTTGTTATATTGCACGTTGCTACGGATGAGCAGGAACACCACGAGGAGCATGAAGGCACTCTTCACGATGATGCCACCGTAGAACATCGCCACGCAAACGATGGCGCAGGCCGCGAAGGCCACACCGGCTGTAATAAACCATCCACCGATAACGCTTAGCACACCCGTCACACGGAACACGGCACTCTCACGGCTCCAAGCACGGTCGGCGAGTGAAGAACCCATGGCCACCATGAAGGTAACGTAGGTGGTAGAGAGAGGCAACTTGAGGTTGGTACCGATGGTGATGAGCATGGAAGCCAACACGAGGTTGACGGCCGCGCGCACCACGTCGAAGGCTGCGCTTTCCTCCAGTTCCACGTCGTTCTTGTCGAAGCGGCTGTTAATCCAGTTCTTCAGGCTCTGGGGCAGGAAGCGGTTGAGCCACGAGTCACAAGCCTGACAGTTGCGCACGATGACGCGGGCTGCCTTGGAAGAACCGAACATCTCGTCGCCCTCGTCCTGACGACTCAGATCGACGGAAGTCTTGATCACGTTCTGTGCCTTCTTCGATGTTGCCATGGCGACAATCATCACGGCACCAGCGGCGAGCAAGTACACGGGAGTGGTCGTGGCACTGTCCATCAGAGAGGTCATCAGGTAGCTGTCGGCTGCGACACCATTGGCATTAGCCATGAAGTCCTCGTATGAAGAAAGGCCGGCGAGAGGCACACCTATGAAGTTCACGAGGTCGTTGCCGGCGAAAGCCATGGCAAGGCCGAAGGTACCAAGGAGCACGGTGAACTTGAAGATGTTGATGCGGCAGAGGTGCATGAACTCCATCACGACAGAAGAGATGACGAAGGTAACCACCAAGAGGAAACCCACGTTGTCCTGGATGTAGTCGCGGATGTTCTGTGGCAGGTAAGGACTCTTGCCCAAGCCTTTCATGAAGATGAAGTAAGAGAGGGCGGTGAAGGCGATGCCACCAAAGATGGCGATGCTATAGCGTGAGTGCTTCTTATAATTAAAGGTGAAAATCACACGCGAGAGCCACATCACGAACACACCGAAGACGAAGGCGATGATGACAGAGGAGAAGATACCCATGATCACCTCCAGCGCCTTGTCGCTGTTGAGCAAGTCGCCATAGTTGAGACTTGGGTCGCCCACCATCTTGATGGTGGCGAGGATGAAGGCGCCGCCCAGCAACTCAAACACCAGCGAGACAGTGGTGGAGGTAGGCATACCGAGCGAGTTGAACACGTCGAGTATCATCACGTCGGTCACCATGACGGCAAGGAAGAGCGTCATCATCTCCTCAAAGGAATAGTGGTTCGGACTGGCGATACCATGGCGGGCAATATCCATCATACCCGATGACATAATGGCACCAAGCACCACGCCCAAGGAGGCGATGATCAGCACGGTGCGGAACTTGGCCACCTTGGCTCCGATGGCCGACTGCAGGAAGTTGACAGCGTCGTTGCTGACTCCCACGAATAGATCAAACACTGCCAGACAAAGCAGGAAGATCACGATACAAAGATAAATCGTACTCATATATTATTATTGATAATTTACAATATATCATGTAGGTCGGGGCTGTGCCCTTCTTACTGGGTGCAAAGGTACAAGTAGTATGTTACAGGCTATTTAAACAGGTATTACAATCTTATTAAAACTATCCAAAAGGGGATTATAAACACAAGAGAAGGTGGCTTTAATATAAAAATAAGGTGGAGGACTAATCCTTCACCTTTACTATATCCTCCACAATGCCATCCACGATGCTGTCGGCAAGGGAGATATTGGGCACCAAGATGCTCTCGCACTTCAGGTATTCGCAAGCCTTGATGAATATCTCGGCGGCAGGGATGATGACGTCGGCACGGTCTTCCCTCAGCGAGAAACTAATCTCACGTTCCTCGATGCTGAGGGGTTGCATCATCTGGTAGAGACGCTTGAGCTCGGCGACGGCCAGTTCCTTGGCAGAGCCTTTGCCGTGGCGAGCCAACTTGTTGAGTTTGTTGATGTTGCCGCCAGAACCGATGATGCGGATATTTCCATATTCCTTGGCGTATCTCGTCAAGTTGTCCTTGAAGAGTTTTTCCGTTTCTGCGGTTACCTTTCCACTGAGCATACGGAGGGTACCCATGTTGTAGGAGTAGCTCTCGGCAAGCTCGCCATCGTGGATGATGCTCACCTCGGTGCTTCCACCGCCCACGTCGATATAGGCGAAGTTGCCCTCGTGGCTATCGGTCTTTTCCACCATATTATTATAGAGAAGCCGGGCTTCCTCCTGCCCCTTGATGATTTCGAGTTTGATGCCCGTCTGCTTCTCTATCTTCTTCAGGATTTTCTTACCATTCTCGGCATCACGCATGGCTGAGGTGGCACAGGCACGGAACTGATCCACGTCGTTGAGTTTCATAAACTGCTTGAAGCCCTTCATCATGTGGAGCATCATCTTCTCCCGTTCCTTCGACACCTTGCCAAGAGTGAACACGTCCTTGCCCAGACGCAAAGGAACTCTGATAAACATCACTTTCTTGATGCGGTCTTCCTCGCGGAGTGCTTCCGGGTCGAAACGCTTGATTAACAGTCTGGCTCCATTCGAGCCAATATCTATAGAGGCTAATGTCTTCATATTCTCATTTTTGATAAGCTTTGTACAATTCTTCTTGGCTTCGGAACGGTTCGCCTTCCACTATGGCATTGATTCCCTTGCCATCTACGATGCGACCGTTCATGGTGTCCCTCATGCCGTACGACACCGTGCGCAACAAGTCGGCTTGCATCTCCTCGTCATATACAGGTGTGAGCACCTCGATACGGTTGAGAAGGTTTCTTGGCATCCAGTCGGCCGACCCGATGAAATACCTTGGCTTGCCACCATTGGCGAAGATGAGGATGCGGCTATGTTCCAGATACCTGTCGATGATGCCGACGCAACGGATGTTGTCGCTGAACTTAGGGATGCCAGGAACCAGCGAACAGTTGCCCCGAATCACGATGTCAATCTTCACGCCTGCCTTGGAAGCCTGATAGAGTTTCGACACCATGTCGGTGTCGGTGATATGGTTGATTTTCATCTTCACCCAAGCCTCCTTGCCCTCGTTGGCGTTCTTGATTTCCGTGTCAATCATACGCAGGATGCGGCTCTTCATCGAGTTAGGGGAGACAAGAAGTTCGTTGAAGCGGAACTGGGAAAACGGACGGTCGATGAAGTCGAACACTTTCGCCACCTCGTTGACAATCTTCGGTCGGGCCGTCATCATCAGATAATCGGTGTAAATCTTGGCATTTCCCTCATGGAAGTTGCCCGTGCCGATGCAGGCGAGGTTGCCTTTCTTCGACTCGATATAGAGCAGTTTGCTGTGGATTTTCAATCCCTCCACGCCAAAGATGACGTTGACACCCTCTTCCTGCATACGCTTGCTCCACTTGATGTTGCTCTCCTCGTCGAAGCGAGCCAGCAGCTCCACCACGGCAGTCACCTTCTTGCCATTGCGAGCGGCAGTGATGAGTGCCTTTACCACCTTCGAGTCCTTGGCCAGGCGATAGAGGGTGGTCTTGATGACCTTCACCTCCGGTTTGATGGCTGCCTCGCGGAGCACACGGATGTAACCGTTGAAGCTGTGGTATGGCACATGGATGAACCGGTCGCGGCCACGAATCTGGTCAAGAATACTCTCGTTGGACAAGAACTCTGGTTTCATGACAGGAGCCCATTTTTCGTATTTCAGCTCTTTGTGTCCACAGTCTGGGAACGACATGAGGTCTTTGTGGTTCTGATAACGACCACCAGCGAGGGAAGCGTCAAGTTCCTTGGTGTTCAGTCGATCGCGCAGCTTCTTCTGTATCTCCTTAGGCATCTCACGGTCGTAGATGACGCGCACCGCCTCGCCTTTCTTACGACTGTTCACGCCAAGGGCGATCTTCTCCATCGTTCCGAAGTCGGCATCATTTTCCAGTTCCATCTCCGCATCCTTGGTAAACTTGAAGGAGTAGGCGCGGTAGGTGCTCTTCTTGAAACCGAGGAAGACCAATGGCAGACAATAGCGGATGACATCGTCGAGATACATGATGTTGTCGAAGCCGTCGCTTGT
This sequence comes from Waltera intestinalis, assembly GCA_963628185.1. Taxonomy (GTDB): domain Bacteria; phylum Bacteroidota; class Bacteroidia; order Bacteroidales; family Bacteroidaceae; genus Prevotella. Next base: position 13,275 of record CAVGEN010000036.1, read on the forward strand.
AGGAATCTTCACCCAGCGTCCATAGATACGGTCCGGCACCTTCACGACGGCATATTTCTTCTTGTCGGTCTCGGCTTTTTCCACGGCGAGGTAGATGCGATTGTCCTCTAAGGTAGAGAGGTCGTCGATTTCGTTGAGCCAAATGGGGTTGACGGATCCGTTGAGTTTATCATAGAAAAACTGTGTGAGAAATTCTTTCTGCTCATCGTTGAGAGCTTCTTCAGTGACGAGGCGTACCTTGTGCAATTCGAGTTCGTGGAAAACAGTATCCACCGCCTCAGTGTATTCTTTCGAATAAGATTCATTGAGCTTGTTGATGGTTTTGAGCGTCTTCTTGATTTGGTTCTCGGTGTCCTTCTCGAGTTTGCGGTCGAGCATTCGGTTGAGCGAGGCGACACGTACACGGAAGAACTCGTCAAGATTGTTGGAGTAAATGCCGAGGAAGGAGAGCCGTTCGAGTAGTGGCACGTACTCTTTCTCAGCCTCCTGTAGAATGCGATGGTTGAAGTACATCCAACTCACGTCTCTTTCTACGTATGCTTTTTTCATCATTTCTTCTTTGGTCATGAGTGTTTGTCTTTTTTGTCCTTGGTTTTGTTCTTTTGAACCTCAGTATTTGTCTTGGCTGGAGATTCCTTTTTCTCTTTGTCCGCCTTCTTCTCGGTCTTTTCCTCTTTCTTCCCCTTATCTTTGTCGGGAACTTCGAGAACGAGGAAGTCGGTGTCTCCATCAATGAAGTGGAGGGCTTTGCGGAACGCTTTGCCCGCACCGGCAGGAACGAGAATGTCGTGGAGCAGGTCGCAGTCGTCGAAAGCATGGCGGCTCAGTTTGCCGGGAACACCAGCAAAGGTTATCTTCTTGAGTTTGTCGCACTCGGCGAAGGCATAGCTTTTTACTTCCTTCACGCTGGCTGGAACATACACATTGTCCAGTTCATCGCAATCATAGAAGGCATCGTGCTCTATTTCCTTCACGGTAGAAGGGATGATGACGTTCTTGAGATGTTTCTTCCCACGGAAAGCCATCTCGCCGATTACCTCGACACCCTCAGGGATGGTGAAGCTTGCCTCCTGGCTCATGCAATAGACGAGTCGCTTCTTGTCGGCTGTATATACTGCCTCGCCGTCATACTCGAAGTTATCACTGTCAATCTTTTGCAAGGCGAGGTTGAGCACGAGGGTCTCAAACTTGTCATCTTTCTTACCTTCCTTCTTGGAACTCTTCTTCTTGAGAATGTCCAGGATTGCTTTCTTGTTCTCTTTCATCTGATAAGGATTATAATGTTTTTTATTCGGGTGCAAAATTACAATGAAAGTTTGACAGTGCACAGAAAAGCGTATTACATCTTCGTGACTATTATGTTACAGCGTCATAGCAAGTATTACAAATACATTACCCCAAAGTGCTCTTTACGAAAGTTTTTTCCTCTTTTATTCTTTCATCTGAGATATATTTTATACCTTTGCCGCTCATTTCAAGATAAATACCAAGAATCGTTCAGAACAATTACAACATCATGGACTACAACTTCATCGGCACCGCCTGGTCGCTTCTTCCTCCCATCGTAGCCATCGCACTGGCACTGAAGACAAAGGAGGTATATTCATCACTGTTCATCGGCATCCTTCTCGGTGCCCTCCTCTACTGCCTTTCCATGGGAACGGGAGTAGATGGTTTTTTGAGCCATCTCATCAACCATACGGTGGGAGAAGGCGAGGATGCCAGAGGGTACGGAATGATCCACTGTCTCTCCGACCCTTGGAACGTGGGCATACTGGTCTTTCTCGTCATCCTCGGAGCCATCGTCTCCCTGATGAACAAGGCCGGTGGTTCGGCTGCCTTCGGCCGCTGGGCTTCCATGCACGTGAAGACCAAGAAAGGGGTGCAGATAGCAACCATCCTGCTGGGCATATTAATCTTTATCGATGATTACTTCAACTGTCTCACCGTGGGGTCAGTCATGCGACCTATCGCCGTACGCAATGGTGTGACAAAGGAAAAGCTAGCCTATCTCATCGACTCTACGGCAGCCCCCGTGTGCATCATTTCCCCTATCTCCAGCTGGGCCGCTGCGGTGTCTGGATTTGTGTCGGGCGGCGAGAACGGACTAGCTCTATTCTGCAAGGCTATCCCCTTCAACTTCTACGCCTTCTTCACCATTCTCTTCATGTTTGCCATCGTCATCCTCAACTTTGACTTCAAGGCAATGAGCAAATACGACATACGGCTAAAGGAATGGTACGAGCGAACCAACGGAGGCAAGCTCGACGAGGTGGCCGACACCAAATTGCACGTGGTGGAGCATGGCGTGGGAGCACCGCAAGAAGACAGTGCCACAAGCAAAGGCAGCGTGTATGACCTCGTCATCCCCATCCTGATGCTCATCGTGTTCAGCATGGCAGGCATGGTGTATTCGGGAGGTTTCTTCGAGCCTACCCACAAAAACTACATGGACTTTGTCAATGCCTTCGCCGAGAGCAACGCATCCGTAGGGCTCGTCATCGGTTCGCTGGCAGCATTCATTCTCACCATTGTCCTCTTCGTTTCTCGCAAGACTTTGCCATTCAACGATGCCATGAGTAGCCTTATCAAAGGTTTCGAGGCTATGGTGCCAGCCATCCTCATCCTAACGCTTGCATGGACACTAAAAAGCATGACCGACTCGCTGGGGGCGTCAGAATATGTATCGACAGTGGTGGCTGGTAGTGCCGCCGAACTACAACAGTTCTTGCCAGCCATCATATTCGTCGTGGCAGCTCTCCTAGCCTTTGCTACTGGAACCTCATGGGGCACCTTCGGCATCCTGATACCCATCTGCATAGCCGTCTTCCCAGCCACTGATTCACTTCGCATCATCTCCATATCCGCCTGCATGGCAGGAGCGGTTTGCGGCGACCATATCTCCCCCATCTCCGACACGACCATCATGGCCAGTGCCGGGGCGGAGTGCAAACACGTACATCATGTTTCATCGCAGTTGCCATACGCCCTCACCGTGGCATTCGTCTCTTTCCTCACCTTCATCATCGCAGGGTTCACGCAATCACTCGGCTTTGTTGCCAGTGCTATCGTATCATGGGTAGGCGGAATGGGCTTGCTCGCCCTCGCCTTGCTAGCCCTCAATTATTTCAAGCGGGGTTAGCCATGGGGCTTTTCCGTGGGATGCAGCAACCCTATTATCGGAAAACAATGGCAGTAACGAATGTTAAACAAAGGCTCTTCACGCTAAAGAATCTAAACAAGAATTGACTTCCACCCAACTAAATCATCAAAAGGTTAGCAAGCAATTTGCAGATTAGAGATTAAAATTTTAAAAGAGCATTAAAATGAAAAAGACTGTCAAGACATGGATGTTTGCTGCCCTTCTATTGGCAACAAGTAGTGCAACGTTTGCACAAGACAACAACTCGCCAAGAGGCAACCAGGTAGGCAACCGCCCCTCTCGCGAACAAATGGTAGAGCACAGAGCCAACAACATAGCCAAGCAACTGGGCTTGGACGCAAAGACTAGCAAGAAGTTTCTGTCCGTATATAAGAAAGAGCAGAGCGACATGATGGAGCAGATGCCGCACAGAGGCGGTATGCCTCCAAGAGGCGAGCGACCACAAGGTATGCCTCCACAGGGCGAACGTCCGCAGGGGAATCCTCCTGCAATGAACAGAAAGCCGTCCGGTAGCCCACAGATGAGTGCGGACAACAAGAAGAAAGTAGATTCCATCAAGCAGAAATACAACAAGAAATATGCTAAGTTCCTCAGTCAGGACCAAATCAGCAAGATGTACCAGATCCAGGAACAGGAAAGGCAGAAGAACCGTCCAAACGGTACAAACCGTCATCAAAACCCATCCAAATAAACCCATTCTTAGCCTGCACAATGCTCCAGACAGCATTGTGCAGGCAACTTTTTGTTCATGCTGACAATTTACTGTCCAAGCTATCCTTTATTTCTTGATTTCATTCCATTTCGGTGGATTCACGCCTAGCAAATTCTTCACGAAGAAGTCGTAACGCTTATGTTCGCCATACCCTTCACCCATGGTATGATGGGCGCCGGGAATCACGACGAGTTCAAAATCCTTGCCAGCCTTTTCCAAGGCATTCACCACTTGATAGGTGCTCGACGGATCCACATTGTCATCCAACTCGCCCACCACAAGCATCAGCGGACGTTCCAGCTTATGGGCGTTCTCTACATTGCTACACTCCACATAGCTCGAATCAACAGGCCAGCTCATCCACTGCTCGTTCCACCAAATCTTGTCCATTCTGTTGTCATGACATCCACAGGCGCTGTAGGCAGCCTTGTAGAAATCGCCATGAAGAAGGACGGCAGTAGTACTTTCCTGTCCACCAGCCGAGCAACCATAGATACCCACATTGTCGGCATCCATATAAGGGTACTTCTTTGCCGCCGCCTTGATCCACAACTCACGGTCGGGGAATCCTGCGTCTTTCAAGTTCTTATAGCAGACCTCCTCAAACTGCTTGCCTCGATACGATGTTCCCATGGCATCCAGCTGGACTACGATGAAGCCCAATTCTGCCAAAGAAGTGGTCGTCCAGTTATAAGCCAGGAAACTCTTTGGAGTATAAGCATCGCCCGGACCAGCATAGATATACTCGATGACAGGATATCTCTTCTGCGGATCGAAGTTGGTAGGACGCTGGATAATGCCCCACATATCGGTCTTGCCGTCCCTACCCTTTGCCACAAACACCTCGGGAGCCACCCATCCATGTTTCTTGATTGTAGAAATGTCGGCTGTCTCCAAAGTCTTCACAAGTTTACCTGTTACGGCATCACGCAAAACTGTGACGGGGGCTGTATCTACCTTGGAGTAAGTATCTACGAGATAGCGGTAGTCGTAACTATACCGTGCGCTATGATTACCTTCCTCCGGCGTGAGATCGACCAGATTCTTTCCGTCGATACCTATTTTATAATAATGTATCAGATAAGGATCTTCGCTCTTGTCCATTCCACAGGCAGAGAAATAGATTTCACCTTTCTGCTCGTCCACACGCTGCACCTCTCTCACAAACCAGGAACCCTTGGTTATCTGCCGTATCACCTTACCTTTCTGCACATCATAGAGATAGAGATGATTCCAGTTGTCTCGCTCACTAGTCCAAAGCAGTTGCTTTCCTTCGCCGACGAACTGACGCCAGATTCTCCCATAGTTCACAAACTTGTCAGAACGTTCCTCCACAATGGTGCGAAGTTTGCCAGTCTCGGCATCCATCGCCAACATCTGGTAAAGGTGGTGTCCACGCTTGTTGTACTCCATCGTCACTTCCTTGCCGTCGGGCGACCATTGCATCCACTCCAACTCATACTGGTTTTCCAGTTGACGGGCATCAGCCTCCACCTTCTTGCCTGTCTCCACGTCGACAATGGCGGGCAGACGCTGGGGTAATTGGTCGCCAGGTTTGGCATATTCCTGCTTGTGGAGGATGGGCTGCAACTGGTCGGAAGGAGAAGATTCTACATAGTAAGCATATCTCTTCGCCACGGGAATGCGCTTATAGACAAAGATATGCTTACTGTCGGGACTCCACTGGATGCGGTTGGAATAATAGCAACCAATGGTACCGTCCTGTGTCAAGATGCGCTTCGCCTCAGTATAAGGTTTCCCCGCCTCATGAAGCACGACATTGTACCCCTCCACATAAGCCTCCGTCTTACCATCGGGAGACAGTACAGGATAAGCAGCATCTTCCTCGTCCACTTCCATCCAATGCCGCTCCTGTTTTCTTCCGAACTGTGGTTTCCCTGCCTGTCGTGGCTTGATACCCAAGTCCTTTTCCATCGCCTCATTGCTATCGTATGTCTTCACCTCGTCTTTGTCGGCATCATAGGTTATGTATTTTCTACCCTGCGGAGTAGAAATCTGATAATGCAACACGTGTGTGGAGTCGCACCAGGAAGTGTTATGCGCCCAATGATAAACAGAGTCTCTGCTGAATGTGCGAACCAGTGAATAAGCTCTGTTGTAATCATCGACCGTGCCCTGTGCTGAAACTTCCGCAGGAGCCACCATGGCCATACCTAGAGTTGCCACCATACCAAACAAACTATCTTTTGAAATCAAAAAACTTCTCATAATCGTTTTAACTAATAATACATTTATTGTCCTATCGCTTTCTTCAGTTTCTCCACGGCAGTCTTGATGAAGTCGTGGGTACCGCTACCGTCGGTCACATACTTCTGCACCATCCTGCCATAGCCGACGGCTTCCTTCAGTTCTTTGCTGGTGTTCTCATCGGGCCAACCTGCCCTCCGAAGCAAACCAGAAAGTTCGCGAAGGTCTTCCATCTCGGCGAGGTTGCCCGGGCGCATCGAGTTGACGGCACGGTTCAAGATGGCTGTGTTACCCTCCAACTCGTCCTGGCTCACCTTCTTCTTACCTTTCGCTACCAACAGCTGTGCCTGGTCCATCGCCTTGACCATACGTTCGTAACCATGGGGAGCCCAAGGTGCATACTCGGGAACTTTCCGCGAGAGCGCGTTCCACTTCTCCTGTTCCGCCTTGCGCTGTTGGGCAAGAGTAAGGAGAGCGTTCAATTCCGTGAAGTCTATCTTCGCCTTCTTGATTTTCTTCGATGCGACATCGGTGAGGTTGATACGATAGTAATGCGTACTGTTGGAATTACGGTAATAGTCGGGTTGGAATTCCTTTCCGTCCATCCTCAAGGTAAGGAGATTGGCATTCGCCCCCGCCATGACACCATCTGAGTCTCCCACGGTCACCTTGCTCAACCTGGAATCGACATTTAGGGTAGCCTGATTCCAAGTCTGCGCCCCCGTACCCGTCATCACGAGAGGCCCATACATCAAGGCACCCACCCAGGATGTCCTCAACGGAGTACCATCCATGCTAGCCACATCGCTGGAGAGTTTGTCGGCGCCATATTCCATACGCTTGCTGAACGGCATGTCTATCTCCACGACATCACCAGCCTTCCAACTCTTTTGGTCAAGTTCCAAATAACTACTCGGCTTACAATCCTTCGCCACTTCCTTGCCATTCACCTTCACCACAAATCCTTGGGTAGCCCAGTAGGGCACACGGAGTTTCAATGCGAAGTCGCCCGACCCTTGCGTTATCTTGATGGAAGAATGCTGGGCAGGCCAGAGGCATTCCTGCTTGATGGTCATACCCTTCTCTTTCCAATGGAGGGTGGTGGGCATATAGAGTCCTACCCAAAGGGTGTTGGCATTGGCGAAGTAGGCTGCCTGCTGATATTTCGTATGGTTCTCCGAACCTGTACCACCACAACAGCTACTCTGGGGAGTCTCGTTGCCGAAAGGCTTGGTGGCATTGAGACCCACGGCATACTGGTAGCAAGTCTCGTACTTGTCTGGGTTGACCGAGCCTATCACTTGGTTATACAAGATACGCTCGTATGAGTCCATGTATCGGGCATCATTGGGGTTGTAACAGTTCAAGTCCTTGGTGAGCTTCAAGAGGTTGTAGGCGCAGCAAGTCTCGTTGATGTCGGGATTGGCTTCCGACTCGCCCTCTTGCATACCGTTGGTAGCCATGCTCAGTATCTGGGTGTAAGGCTGGCGGAACATCTCGCCATTGCCCACACCACCCGTGACATACATGTACCTACCCTGTATCAAACTCCAGAAATTCTGGGAGAGATTGTAATAGTAAGGATTCCGGTTGGTCTTGTAACTGCGCAACGCACCGACAATCATCGGGATATGCTGGTTGGCATGACGTGTGCGGATGGCATCAATGTTCTTGCTCAGAGGGTCGAAGAACTTGGGGGCATCGAAACAGTTGGCAGCCTCGATGAGCTTTGCCTTCTCGTCAGAGTCCGTCACCATCTCGGAGAGACGAGACAAAGATTCGCCCATGCCACCCACCTCACCGGCAATATACATGTCCCACATCTCGTATCGGTTGCCTGGCTTGCTACGGCGTTCGTCCTGGTTACCATCTTGCTTCACATAGGTACGATAGTGCATACGGTTCCATACCCAGAGACCCATGTCCTTGGCTATCAGGAGAGCCTTGTCGCAGACTGTCTTGTCATCGAAGTAGGTGGCGATATCGATGAGCCCTGCCAACTGCTTGTGTACACTATAATAAGGTGCCCATACCCAGTCGCTGTTGTTGTAGGCACGATACATCTCGACGAGGGCGCAGTGCTGGGCAGGGATGGCATTGATGTAACCGTAGCCATACTGCTCGGGATGTTTCTTATACTCATCAAAAGCAGCCCAGGTGCCTTTCAACTCACGGAGTTCTGCCTCCGGGGCTAAGTCGCGAGCCTCCCAGTTGCGTTTCAGCTCCTCATGATAGACAAAAGTCTTCTCCTGACACTCCCTCAGCTCGTTCACCATACGAGTGATGTTCTTGCGGAGGATAGCCTTCTGCTCGGGATTGGTGGCCACAGCGTAAGCCTGTGCGATGGCCGACATATAATGCCCGGAGCCATGTCCCTTGAGCTTGGTGTCGGGCGAATCCCATCCGTCGCTCTTGGTATAGCCCTCGGTAGAGAGTCCATAGGTGTCACGATAGTTATAGAGTTGCTGGGTAACATCCCATGAGCAAATCTCCTTGACAAGTTCATCACGGTTGTGGGTTAGCCGGTTGTCACCATCCACCGAAACGTCTACAAGCGAGAAGGTATGGGCCACTTCCTGCCCTGGAGCCTGATAGCCTTCTGCCACCACCTTCACCTGCGCCTTGATGGGGAAACCATTGTCGGTGGTCTCGTCGCCGATGACAAAGCCTTCCACCTCGTATTGGCTGCCGACAGCATGTTTCTGCGCATCCGCCTCAGCCTGTTCTTCTGCAATCGGCGAGTTAGACCAGCGCACTTGGCGATACTCAGAGAAGCCGTCAGAATAAGTTACCCAAACCCTATAAGGAAGTCTTGGGGCGGTGCCCTCGGGGCAATCCACCTTCACCTGTTCTACCTTGGCAATGGCACGATAGACAACGGCTGCCGTTGCCATGCCCGGCATACAAGTTACTCCCATAAACAATGCAAACTGCTTCGAAATCATTTTCCAGGTTAAATTTTACGTTTGATTAATTTTACTGCAAAGTAACAAAAAAAAATTATAATAGCCTAGAAATATCATTTATTTAACTTTCAGAGACCGGGAAGGCAGGACGTTAAATAAACACCATTTTTATATCTATTTCTTTGTTTATCCAAAATTTTATTGTATTTTTGCAGACAATTTGAAAATCAAGGAAATATAGAAACAAAAAGATACACATCAATATAAAAATAACGAGATATGAACGAATTTCTGCCACAACTCAAGAAGCTCCAACCCATCTCTGCCAACAAAGGCAGCAAGACGATGACGGGAAAGGATATTTTCTTCATGATTAAGCGAGGGGAGAATGATGCCTATGTCATTCCTGTGGATAAAAAACTGAAGCCCGTGGAGGCTGACTTCCATTACTATACAGGCGACACCGCTCAACTTCTGCGCAGCCTTGCCTCCATCAAGGATGACATGGCTTTCCAAATCTCCTGGGGTGATGAAAGCGAGGACTACGAGGTGAGTCTCAACCAGAATCCTCATCTGCTCTACCAGCTCATCCGATGCAAGAACATCATGGACGAGAAGGGCAACGCCATCGCCGTCAACTCCGACTCTACCATCCTGCAGCTCAATCTGAAGAAAATCGGACTCACCATTTTGCCTAAGCTCTTGATTGCGGCAGAAGGAGACTCTTCGGAAGATGACAATCTCCCGGAAAAGCCACAAGGCGAGGAAGAAGAAAAAGTAGTGGCAAACAACCTTTCTTTCTTGTCGGACAGTTTTGTGTTGACCGCAGCCACCAAGAAGACCTGCGCCACCATCTACCCCATCGCTTCTGTCGGCGACAACTACAAGCAGCTCAACTATTTCCTGTCTCCTTTCTCGGAAAATATGTTGGAGCAATATCTCTCCGTATTTTTCTCTTTCATCGAAAACGTGCAGGTGGCGTATGAAGGCTACGAGGTGGAGTTCTCCGAGAACGACGCCATCCCTACCCCATCCCTCTCCTTCGAGAAGATAGATGCCGACAAGACTCTTTTCTTGCGCCTGATGGAGTCGGTAAAGGGTTTGCCACTCGACTTCGTGCAGCAGTTCGACCTCAGCATGGTGGCTTCCTTGTCGCTCGACAAGAAAATCAAGGTGAAGCGACTCGCCCATCTTCCTATCGACGACACGATCGCCGCCCTCAGAAAGGAAATCGTTCAGTATGCCCCTAACAAACAAGCCCAGAAGGACGTGTATGTGGAGGACAATCTCTTCATCATCCCCGAGGAGACGGCAGGTCCCTTCTTGCTCCATGCCCTACCTTCGCTCATCCGCACCTACCAACTGGTGGGAGCCGAGAAATTGCGCCAATACAAGGTGAAGCCAGTCATGCCTAAGTTGAACATCAACCTCTCTTCAGGCATTGACTTCCTGGAGGGCGATGCGACACTTGAGGTTGACAACGAGCAGTTCACCCTCCAGCAGATACTACAGCAATACAACTCGAAGAAATACATCCAGCTCAGCGACGGCAACCGCGCCATCATCGAGGACGGATACATGCGCAAGTTGGAGCGCATCTTCAAGCAGAAGAAGGGCAAGGACGGCAAGGTAAAGGTGTCGTTCTTCGACCTTCCCGAGATTGAAGACCTCATCAACGGTCCTTTGGAGGGCGAGGCATTCAAGCACCACCGTGAGGTGTATGAGGGCTTCAACCACCTGGCCGAGGAAAAGCTCAAGACTCCGAAGCTCCAAGCCACCCTGCGCCCTTACCAGTCGGAGGGTATCAAGTGGATCAAGTATCTCTACGACAACAACCTAGGCGGCTGTCTCGCCGACGACATGGGTCTCGGAAAGACCGTGCAGACCATCGGCGTGCTTACCCTCATCTATCCGAAGGAAAAGAAGCCTACGCTCATCGTCATGCCCCGCAGTCTGCTCTTCAACTGGCAGAACGAGATACAGAAGTTTGCGCCACAGTTGACTACCTATACTTATTATGCCGGCGACCGCGACATCAAGGAGGCGATGAAGCACCAAGTGATTCTCACCACCTATGCCATCGTTCGCAACGACATCAAGGAGTTTAGCAAGAAGGAGTTCCACTACGTGATTCTCGACGAGAGCCAGAACATCAAGAACATGACCACGCAGACCACCCAGGCCGCCCTCCTGCTCCATGCCGAGCACCGTCTGGCGTTGAGTGGCACGCCTGTGGAAAACAACCTGACAGAGCTGTACTCGCTCTTCCGTTTCCTCAACCCTACGATGTTTGGCACTCTGGACGACTTCAACAGTCGCTATGCCGCCCCAATCCAGCGCGACAACGACAAGGATACGCTCCTCAGCCTACGCAAGAAGATATTCCCATTCATGCTCCGTCGCCTGAAAAAGGATGTGCTCAAAGACCTCCCAGACCGCATCGAACAGACCCTCTACGTGGAGATGAACCAGGAACAGCACGACTTCTACGAACGCCGAAGACTGTACTACTTCAACCAGGTGCGCCAGACGATAGCCACCGAGGGCATACAGAAATCGCAGTTCATCATGTTCCAGGCATTGAACGAACTTCGCCGCATCGCCTCCATCCCCGAGAGCCTCAGCGACGGCCACATCAAGTCGCCTAAGCTCGACCTGCTCACCGACACCCTTCTCGAAGCTGTAGCCAACGGTCATAAGGTTGTGGTGTTCTTCAACTTCATCGCCGGCATCGAGCAACTCAGCGACCGTCTCGACAACAATGGCATCGACTATGCCTGCATGACAGGTTCGACAAGAGACCGCAAGAGTATCGTGGAGCGTTTCCAAAACGACCCGAAATGCCGAGTGATGCTGATGACCCTGAAGACGGGAGGTGTAGGCTTGAATCTCACCGCCGCCGACACCGTGTTCATCTTCGAGCCATGGTGGAACAAGGCTGCTGAGGAGCAAGCCATCAACCGCTTACACCGTTTCGGACAAAAGGCAAAGGTGCTGAGCTACTCACTCATCACCCAGCAGACCATCGAGGAGAAAATCCAACTTCTGCAACAGCAGAAGGCAGAACTTTTCGAGGGCTTGATAGGAGCAGACAGCTCATCGTCGAAGCAGTTGTCCGAGGAAGACATCAACTTTATTTTGGGATAAAGACAGCATCCCATCTTGGGATAAAAAACGTGCGTAAGACACATTCCAAATAAGAATCGTGCCTTACGCACTATCAATAATTTAGAAAAGTAATAAGAAATGCTAAAAGACCTTTTCGGAAACACCCTCTCAGAGGCGGAAGACAATAAATATACTGAGGCTATCTCGCTTAAGAACGATCAACGCCCAGCCAAAGAGATATTCATGCCATCGGCGGAAGAGCACAAACGATTGGAAAAATTCCTTGATAGCTATAACCTAGCAGACTTGCAAGACTATCTTGACCCTTGCTATAAGTTTGCTAGGAAATATCGCCTGTATTATCTCGACCAAAAAGGCAAGGAGAGATGTCCAACAGCCGTCGCCAAGTTCATCTCAGGAGAGAAAAAGTATAAAAGAGACTGGGTAAGTTTCCTTGCCATCATGCGCTATCATCGCAACCTCCACTATTTTCTCGATGACCTATCAGAAAAAGAAAAAGAATTGATGGAGCTGGTTATCGCCAACCATAATGTACCTGAGTGTGAAGCAGCAAAATTACTAGGCGAGAAATGCACCCACAAGGTGAAAGGAGGCTACTATTATGAGCATACCGAACTGATACCCAAGTTATCCTTTTGGTATGAGAGAAGGAGCTTGATAGGCTATGACCCTACTTTTCGCTATAGTCATTACAGAAGCCACCTTGACCATCTTGCCCTACAAAGAGGCTTGCGCCTTGACCTTGTCAAGGTTTTGCATCCCGAGTTTTTCATACCCAACAAGATTGATGAAATTCCTGCGGCAGAAAACTTGCTCACCTATAACAACGAGCAAGCCATACATACCATATTCCCTATGCTCAAGGTGATGTACAAGACCCAACAAATTGATTTCGGAAGCAACAAATGCGCAGCAACCACCGTCAAGAAAGTGGCAAAGATGACTAACATCCGAGAGTTTTTCCAGACTGACGACAAAGATGGCTCCAGACTTGCAGCCCTCCTACTCACCAACATCTATTGCCTAGACGCATCTGAAAACGGAGTGGGCACCTTCGCCATCGAGGACGACATCAAAAGCATTTGGGTAGATATGTCTGACGAGCCAAGTTACTTCCCTGCGCTCATCCTATCACATATCACAGGATTCAGAAAGAACCAAATGTACATGAGCAAATGCGAGGACATCTGCAATCACATCATGGTGGCACTGAGAGCATTCGGGAAAGACCAGGAATGGATAGAGGCAGAAAGCATCTGCCATATCGCCAGAAACTGCGATGACTATGCCGAAGTAGATTGTCTATGGCTGCCCAATTACGAATTTGAAAAGATGACGCTCAAAAACACCTACGATGAGAAAGACATCTTTTCCGACAATATCATCAGCGAACTCACCTACCCTTTCATGAAGGGTTTCATGTTTATGTTGGCTGTTTTCGGCATGGCAGAGATTGCATACACCAAAGAACCTGCCCCTGAAGCCACGTGCTTCTACGACACTTTGCGCTATGTGCGTCTCACTCCACTTGGACAATATGCTCTAGGCATCATCGACAAATACGAGCAACCCAAATCGGATGCCACTTCCTCCAAGCTGTTTGAGCTATACGAGGACAACCTCATGGTAAAATCCCTGGGAGAGGTAAATCCATACGAGTCTGTACTCAACAACATGGCTACACCTATCTCAAAACATCTGTACAAGGTGAGCTACGATTCTTTCCTTGGTGACTGCACTTGCAAGAGTGACATCACCAACAGAATCAACATGTTTCGTGACTACATCTGCAAGGAGCCGCCAGCCAACTGGGAACGGTTCTTCAAGGACATGGAAGACCGATGCAAACCGATGAAGGCACCACAAAAGAAGTACTCCCTTCTCCAGATACCAAGCGACAACAAGGACTTGCAGCGCATCATCCTCTCCGACCCTGTCGTCCGCAAATATACCCTGAAGGCCGAGGGGTTTATCCTCCTTGTGGAGACGAGCAACAAAGGCAAGGTGGTAGATGCTCTGAAGAAATATGGATACCTGCTGTAGGAACTACGTAAGCGTGTGGCATCAGAAATCAAAACATACGACAACATGAATAGATTATCAAGACAAGTTTTACTGCTTTTATTCGTCGCTTTCCAATTATTCACGGCATGTGGCAAACAGGTTTGCGACACCGAGTCTTCAGCCTCATGGGGCAAAAGCGACGCATGGTACCAGGCTAAAGATACCATAAGTTCCGACAAGATAGACCTCATTTATCTTGTATCCACCAACATCTTGTCGGCTAAAGACACCAACGGCCAAGAAGTATATCGCGCCCAGCTTTCCACCGAAGACAGACAGACGCTCGACCAGGAGTTTGCCTACGTAGAGGAAAACATCGGCCGGCACGACCTCAACTTCATCGCCCCTTATTACCACCAGTTTACATTCAATGCCATCAACTTGTCCACCGACAAGTTTGAGACAGAATACAAGTTGGTGGCGAAAGAAGTATGCGAATCGTTCGACTACTATATGAGACACAAGAACCAAGGCAGGAAGTTCGTGCTCGTAGGATTTTCACAGGGAGGCATGCTGGTGCTCGACGTGCTGAGACACATGACCGACAAGCAGTATGCCCAAATGGTGGCCGCCTATGCCATCGGCTACAGAATCTCAGCCGATGACGAGAAGTGCCAACATATCATCCCTGCCACAGACGAAAGTACGCCAGGAGTCACCATCTCCTTCAATTCCGTCCTCAACAACGAGGGCATCTGGCCTTTCGTGGCTGGAGACGCCTCCACAAGCATCAATCCCGTCAACTGGAAGACGGATTCCACGCCAGCCACGTTCAACTACGATGGAAGCGACCACACCGTACACCTAGACCCCGCCACCCATCTCCTCGTCGTGGAGACCGACAAGGCTTCCGACTACCGCGCCTGGAACACCAATCCCGTTTTCCAGAGTGCCCACGTCAGCCCGGACTGTCTGCACCACTGGGATTTGCTGTTCTACACAAAGTACATCCACGACAACATCCTGAAGAGGGCGAAATAAGGGATTACGCCCCCCCGTAACACCTTACAAGCAATTCGAGAACACGAAGTACTAAAGAGCCATTTGACGAGTTAAAAAGTCACGGTGAACCGAACGACAATTTCTCCGTGACTACCCCAAAAACAGTTTCTCCTAGAGGAACTCGCAGTTTCAAGCCGTGGAACTGCTAGTTCCACTAGGAGAAACTATTATAAGGGGTATGACGTGTGTTATCCCCACACCTCTTCGGTTATCTCACGAATCAAGTCGAGCTTAGCCCACTGCTCTTCCTCGGTCAACTTGTTGCCAATCTCGCAAGAGGCGAAACCGCACTGTGGACTGAGGAGCAAACGCTCCAATGGTACATACTGACTTGCCTTCTTGATGCGGGCGATGACCGTTGCCTTGGCCTCCAGCACCGGCGACTTGGTGGTTACCAGTCCGAGCACCACTTTCTTGTCGCCCGACACATACTTCAATGGCTCGAAGCTGCCCGAACGCTCATCGTCGTACTCCAGGTAGTAGGCATCCACATTCTCGTCCTTGAAGAGATAAGGAGCCACTGGGTCGTAGGCGCCCTTGCTGGCGTAACAGGAGTGGTAGTTGCCACGGCACACGTGCGTGTTGACGTTCAGTCCCTCAGGCTTGCCCTCGATGGCGAGGTTGTTCACCTTCAAGTATTGCAAGGCCTCCTGCTCCAGGGTGAATCCCGCGCCGAGCATCTGCTTCCAGTAGTCGTCATCCACGATCATGCCCCAGGTACAATCGTCCAACTGCACGGTACGGCATCCTGCTGCATAAATCTCCTGAAAGAACGTGCCGTAGGCTTTGGCGATGTCCTCTATCAGCTCCGTGGTGTTGGGATAGAACTCACGGGTGTTCTTGGCATTGTCGCCACGAAACAGTTCTGCGAGGAACTGCGCAGGGGCAGGAACGGTCTGCTTGGCCTCAATGCCTTCCTCCTCAAACTGCTTCACAAACAAGAAGTCCTTGATGAAAGGATGGTTCTCGCCCGAAATTTTGCCAGTCAACTTCAGGGAGCCCTTGGTGGTCTCCTCGCCATGGAACTGATAGCCATGCTCCAACTCGATGTGCTCCACGCCCTGGAATCCCCACATGAAGTCGAGGTGCCAGTAGCTACGGCGGAACTCTCCGTCAGTGACATAACGCAAGCCGTGCTCCTTCTGCTTCTTCACCACGTCGGCTATCAGACGGTCTTCGATGGCACGAAGGTCGGTGGCGGAAATCTGACCCTCCGCGAACTTCACTCTTGCTTCCTTCAACTCTGCCGGGCGCAAGTAACTGCCCACGGCCTCAAAATGATTATTTCTTACGTTGCTCATATTACTTTTAATTTTAAATTTGCGGTTGCAAAGGTATGAAGAAGAATTTCATCCGCCAAATATTCTTCGCAATTCAGAAAAATATACTATCTTTGCAGCGAATTAGCATTTTTCACAGAATATTATTCTACAATAACACAATAAATCAGAAATATGGCAACAACCCAAGAGACGCTCGACGACATCGACATCAAGATACTAAAGCTATTGCAGCAAAACTCCCGCCTCACCGTAAAGGAGCTTGCCGCAAGAATTCACCTCTCCCCTTCCCCTACCTTTGAACGACAAAAGCGGTTGGAGCGAGAAGGATACATCCAGCGATATGGCGCAATAGTGGACCACCACAAGATGGGGCACAACGTCATCGTGCTCTGCAACATCCGCCTGAAACAGCACACCCACGACCTTATCCAACAATTCATGGACACCGTGCAGAGCATCGACCAGATAACGGAATGCTACAACACCACGGGCGACTACGACTTCCAGATCAAGGTCTATGCCCACGACATGAAAGACTACCAGGACTTCATGCTCAACACCCTCGGCAACATCGACTGCATCGGAAGCCTGCACAGCATCATCGTGATCGGCGAGATCAAGGACTCGCACTACATCCCCGTAAACAAGCAGATGGCGAAATAAAGACCCACCGTCCTTATTCCGCCATCTGCGTCCACCTAAAATCTGAATCCGAAAAACACCCTGGCCCGCCACTTGCTCCGCTTCAGCTGCAAGTGTTCCTCGTCGCCTGCCACGGATACGTTATACACCATGGTGGCTCCCAGGAACTTGTTGCGCCAGGAATACAGGGCGGCACCCCTGCCCGTGATGATGACCGAGGGGAAACGGTACTTCATCCGATCCTTGCCAGCATCCGTCTTCGTATAGTCGTGGGAATAGACCGTGAAGGTGGGAAGTGCCGAGAGATGGAAGAGCAGGTGCTTGCCCATCACCAGATTGTAGCCGTAGCCACCGCCGATGGCAAACTCGTTCATGCGGATGGTCATCGGCGAGAGCAACGCCATACCCCCGGCTTCACCATCCGAAGCACTCTTCACCTTCGTCTCCGAACCGTCGAAGCTCGCCCCCACCATCCAGCTGCCTGCGCTCCGCCTCTGTATGTAGCTCTGGCTGAAAGCCGCGGGGAAAGAGAACTTGCGGTAGTTGAAGGCATAGTAGAAATTAAGGTTGAGTGCCTTTTGCGACACATAGCCCTTGTCGATGTCATAGCGCACGTCGTCGACATTCTGCCGCCCACGGAAGGTGTTGGAGGCCACATACACGATGTCAAAGCCGAAGCGGTTGCCGTAGGAGTTGAGGTTGAACTCATAGTCCTTGCTTTTGCCAGCCAACTTGGCAGGGTTCACCGCCAAGCCCAGTGCCACCCCCCGATAGGCGACCGCCATGCTCACCGTGCCACGCACCTCGGAATGCAGCCTCGTGTTGTGCTCCACTCCCTGCGCATCCCTAGCGGTGGTCTCCAGCACAGCGTTGGATATGTTGCCACGCAACTTAATCGTCCACCGGGAATCGGGACGGGTGATATACGCGGTGTCAAACGACTTCTTGTTGTACTTCGCCGCCAGAAGCGAGTCGCCCCAGAAGAGTTTCCGATCGTAGGAGGCCAAGCGGCTCTGCAACCTGGAATAATACTTCATAAACTTGTTTTTCTTCTTGTCGCTCATTTTGCTTTTGTCCAACTCCGCCATCAAGATGGAGTCTCCCCATTGCAGCATCTCTCCCCTGTCAGCCGACTGTCGGATTTGAAGTCTGACACTGTCGGCCAACTGAAGTATTTCACGCCATTTCTTGCGTGGCTTTCTGTTGGCGTCATCACCTTGGGCCATGGCAAAGGAAGGAAAAACTACCAGGCACAGCAACAACAAGGTAGCCTTCTGCCTCTCCGCGAAGCCAAACACACCTCTTTTAATATCTGTATATGCTTTCATTTCAGTGTAATCAATAAGTTGGCTGCAAAGTTACAATATTTTTCTGGAAATCATGCTGTTATTTCGCTTTTTTGTTTTATCTTTGCGCCTATGAAACAGAAAGTTATACTCATCTCCCTGCTCGTCATCGTGACGCTCTTCCGTATCATCCCCGGTTGGGGATGGTTCTACACGCAGCACATCTATCCTCTCGTCGGTTCTGTCCTCTCTCATGTCTCGGGAATATTTCCCTTTGCCGTGGGCGACATCTTCATCGCTTGCAGCATCGCATGGTGCATCCTCTATCCGATATGCAAAATGAGACGGGGAAAGAAAAAGGCGGTGCTCGGAAGAGTGGTCCAATATCTCCTGTGGGTATATGCTTGGTTTTACCTGGCTTGGGGCATCAACTACTCCCAGCCTAACATATATAATAGAACAGGTATGGTGCCGGCCGAGGTGTCGGAAGCCAAGTTCAAGGCTTTCGCCTATCGGTACGCCGACAGTCTCAACGCTTTAAGTGAAGAACGAAGAGGGATGGGGGAAGAATATTTGAAGGAAAAAACGAGGGAAGCGGTTTTGAAAGGATACAAAGGTTTGGAAACGGACAGGAATCATGGCAGAGACTCCCAAGCCACAGGGGGCAAAATGCCTTACATCGGAATCAATCCTCCCTTCAACGACTCCCCCCGCGTCAAGACGATGGTGTTCTCCCGACTTAGCTCGATGGCGGGAGTGACGGGCAGCATGGGGCCTTTCTTCTGCGAGTTCACACTCAACGGCGAGGTACGTCCCCACGACTATCCTTCGACCTACGCCCATGAGTTCGCCCACTTCCTCGGCATCGCCAACGAGGGCGAGGCCAACTTCTACAGCTATATCGTCTGCACCTCGTCTGCTGACAGGGCTGTCAAGTTCAGCGGCTATTATCACATTTTCTTCCATGTGGTCAACAATGTCTTCGACATTCTCGGCGAGAAGGAGGGCGAGAAATTCTTGAGGTACATCCGCCCAGAAATCATCCAGTTGGCAAGAAGCGACCGAAAGTATTGGCTCGACAAGCGTTGCAAGGCAATCGACGATGCCCAGGACTTCATCTTCGACCTCTACCTGCGTGGCAACCATGTGGCAGAGGGAAGGAAAAGTTATTCTGGAGTCATCGCACTGATACTCGCCTGGGAAGCATTGTATTGAACATTAGTTACCGCGGTGAACCCTTGCCGCAAGCATTCACCATCCCTAAAAACTACAGTGCCGGGACACGGGATATCTGTGACAAGACGTGGCTTCTTTGTTAGAATCCATCTAAAAAACGAACAAAATACGCTTGTCGCATCATTTTGTTTCCATTTTCTTCTTTTGTTTGGAAAAATAGTTGTATTTTTGCAATTGGATAATTTGGCGGATTGTATCTAATACATAAAACCAATGCATCCATGCCTCCGTTCACGCCGAGCCTTTTGGTGGGGTTTACACCTATCGTAAGGAGGTAGGGTGGGCTAAAGAGGCACGACATAATGAAGGCGTTTACTTGACGCTCTGTTTGAGACGAACTGGAATCTCGCAACTTCCATTATCTAAGTCTTGAACTTAGCAACGGTAGATGCCCCGGGTGTGATTATATCATGCCGTGTGGTTTTGTGCTAGCCATCATTGTACCCCTTTTGGGAGCAGTGAGGTTTAGCACTTTCGTACCACATGGTTTCGGTTTTTCATATCGGCGTGGGCTCTGACGTTGTCTGTTCGACTTAGATAGGCAATGCGAGAGCCTCAGTTCGTGGAATGGACAACAGACGATTCCACGCTTTTTTGTGTTCCGACTTTTTCTGTCTAGAAAAAAGTTTGCCACCGATATGAAAGTCGATGCAGAA
>CAVGEN010000037.1:0-40166 GCA_963628185.1 Waltera intestinalis
GTGAAAATCCCCTTTTTTTTATTTTCCTAGTTGAGGAAAAAGTTTTTTCTACTTGGAAAAATAAGAATGAGATTTTTTTTGATGAGCAAAAGAATCCGAAAGCAAGGGGTGTAGCTTTGTTTTGAGTGAAAATTGGGGCTTTTGAGCGGAATTGCATCAAAATAATCGAGGTGTTTTCCTAGGATTTGCGTGGAATTCATGGCTTTCAGAGAGAGCTGTGCTCTTTGCGGTTGAGCCATAACTTGTTGCTTTCTAGGTAGTTGTGGTTTTTGTAGTCTCAAATCTCAGTTATCTCAATTATTTTTCAAGAGGTGCTCGTTTCTTCTCTTTTATTATATAACTATTTATATATTAATTAGTTATATATAATATACAAGGAGGAGAAGGATAGAAAGTGACATTAGTTTTCAACTGAGATTTGAGATTATGGAGTAGTGGAAATGCAGTGGAAACACTTTCTCTACAAAGCTCGCAATCCTTTTGCATCTAAATCGAAGTTCGGTAGGAAAAGTGTCAATCTTGCCCAAAAGTTCGGTAGGAAAAATGTGGCTTTTGGCTCGAAGTTCGGTAGGAAAAATGTTAATCTTGCCCAAAAGTTCGGTAGGAAAAATGTGTTCCTGCTTGTTTTTGCTGGAAAAAGCGTAACTTTGCGGTGAGAAGTTTAACATCTAAAGGGTAGTTTATGTATAGAACAATTATAGAAAGACTAAGGAAATGGAAGGATGATGCGTTTCGCAAGCCACTGATTTTGGCAGGGGCTCGCCAGGTAGGCAAGACTTATATTCTCAAAAGATTTGGTGAGACGGAATTTGAGAATGTGGCTTATATTAACTGTGACGACAATGAATTGGCAAAAGAGCTGTTTGAACAAGATTATGACATGCAGCGTATTCTTCTGGCTATAGGAGCCATCACCCAGCAGCCCATCGTTGCAGGTAAAACCTTGATTATATTGGACGAAATACAGGAGGCAAAGAGAGGCTTGTCGGTATTGAAGTATTTCTGTGAGAAAGTGCCTGGGTATCATGTGGCGGTAGCTGGCTCGTTGCTGGGCATTGCCATGCACCAAGGAGAGTCTTTCCCCGTGGGAAAGGTGGATGTCTTGCATATTTATCCTATGACATACGACGAGTTCCTGTTGGCTAAGGGAAAGGATCAGATGGTGGATATTCTGAGAAGCAGGGACTGGGCTACCATCAAACTGTTGAGAAGCCAATACATAAAATATCTGAGGGAATACTACTTTGTCGGTGGAATGCCCGAGGCGGTGAGTTGCTTTGTGGAAACCAATGATGCGACGAGGGTAAGGGAGGTGCAGAACAACATCTTGTTTACGTACCAGAAAGATATTTCCAAGCATGTGCCTACGGCAGAGGCGAACCGCATCAACATGGTGTGGCACTCCATGCCTTCCCAGTTGGTAAAGGAAAACAAGAAGTTCATCTATGGCGTAGCCAAGCCTGGTGGCAGGGCAAAGGACTTCGAGGTGGCTATCCAATGGTTGATGGATGCAGGACTGGTCTATAAGTCGGAGCGAGTGAGCGAACCTAAGATGCCGCTGAAATTCTATGTGGACATTTCCAACTTCAAGTTGTTTCTCTTGGATTGCGGACTTTTGGGCGCGATGAGTGAGACGGCTCCCGGGAACTTGCTCGTGGCGCAGAACGGAATGGAGGAGTCGAAAGGGGCGTTTACGGAGAATTATGTGATGAGTCAGCTGGTAGCGACGAGAAACACGTCTGTCTTTTATTATAGCAATGACGCAAAGTTGGAGATAGATTTCTTGATACAGCATGGTTCGCAGATAGTTCCGATAGAGGCAAAGGCAGAGGAGAACCTCAGGGCGAAGTCTCTTTCCACCTTTGTTTCCAACCATCCCGGGATGCATGGTCTTCGTTTTTCCATGTCCGATTATCGTGAGCAGGATTGGATGACCAATGTGCCGCTTTATGCGATAGCGACTTACTTCTAGGTTGAAGTAGGTCGCTATCTTCTTGTGTTCTGGTTCGGCTTAGTCTCTCCCATGCAAGTGGTCCCATTTCAGATAGATTCCCGCAAGAATGGTGCCCGAAATGCTGTGCCAGGCGCAGCTGATGGCGCAAGGAAGCACTGCCAATGGCTGGGCGGCGAAGAAGTTGCCGGCTAGCACGGTGGCAAGGCCGGCGTTCTGCATTCCCACCTCTATCGAGATGGTGCGCTTCTTGGCTGTGCTGAATCCAGCAAGTCTCCCTGCCAGCCATCCCAAGAGATAGCCGAGCGTGTTGTGGCAGAACACCACGGCGAAGGTCCAGAGGAAGAGCATCAAGCCACGTGCCACCAAGTCGTCGTGTACGGTGGAGATGACTCCTCCCACGATGAAAGCCAGGCAGGTGACGCTCACGCCTGGCATGAGGCTCTGGATGGTGGGGAAACTGTCCTTCTTGCCATAGACGTAGTTGAGCAGGCAGCCTATCGCCACGGGGATAATCGTGACGATGAGGATGTTGAGGAACATTCCCACGGCATCCACATGGATAATCTCGCCTGCCGTGAGCTTCATCAGCAGCGGTGTCATCACCGGGGCGAGGATGGTGGAGGCGCAGGTCATGCCCACGGAGAATGCCACGTCGCCATGGCAGAGGTAGCTCATGATGTTGCTCGACACGCCGCCCGGGCAGCAGCCCACGAGCAGGATGCCGAGGGCCAGTGCTGGGTCGAGGTGCCACACGTGTACCAGGATGTAGGCCACGCCGGGCATGATGATAAATTGGGCGCAGGCTCCGATGAAGACATCCAGCGGACGCTGCGCCAGAATCTTGAAGTCGTTGGTGGTGAGGGTGAGACCCATGGTGAGCATGATGATGCCGAGGATGACGGTCTGTGTGGTTCCGCGCACCCAGTCGAAGGTATGTGGGAAGAAGAATGTGAACACTGCTACACCGATGATGAAAATAGAGGTGTAGTTGGCCAGCCATTTGCTGACCCCTTGCAATAACTTTAACATAACTCTTATAATATTAAAATCCTATTTCGGGTGCAAAATTACCCCTTTTCTTCTTAACAAGCAAATTAATAGGCAATAAATTCTTTTTTTCAGCTACAAATGTGTAACTTTGCACGCAAGTTAAAAAGAAGAATGTTCTATCAACTCATACAAAACAAAAGAGACCTGTGGTACCAGTCTTCCGACTGTACCGTGCGCGACCTCGTCGGCTATATTCGCCAGCGGGGCATGATGCGCGATGCCCAGATTGATGCCATCAAGACTTATCTGTATCTCAAGATAGCTTGCCAGGGGCAACCGCTGTGGAAGTTGTTTGCCGAGGGTATGTTTAATGTCACCGACGTGGATGCCGAGGAAATCAATGCCGAGGCTCGCGAGACGATGATGCAGAACCCCGCGGCGTTGGCTCTCTATCAGTATAGCCGGCAGAAAGACCGCAACGGCAAGCAGATAGCCCCGGAGCTGGAGCAGTTCATCCGCCATCATGCGCGCGAGATAGACTGTGAACAGGTGTTGAAGGACATTTTCTACAAGGTGACTTATGCTGATTACCTCTTCAGCCTTCCGATGGGAGCGGGCAAGACCTATCTGATGGCTGCCTTCATCTACATCGACCTCTACTTTGCCCAAAACGAACCGATGAACCCGATATGGGCGCACAACTTTCTGATATTGGCTCCGTCGGGCTTGAAGTCGAGCATCATCCCGAGCCTTCGGAGCATCCAGAACTTCGATGTCACCTGGTTGTTTCCCGAGGCAACGGCGGCAAGTCTGAAGAGGTTGGTGAAGTTTGAGGTGCTGGATGAGCAGAAGAGCGGCAGGAATAGCAACCTGGTCAAGAACCCGAACGCCCGCAAGGTGAACCAGTACTTGCAGGATGGGGCGATGATGGGCTTGGTGGCAGTGACCAATGCCGAGAAGGTGATTCTCGACCGATGGGACGATAACGGCCAAGAACTCTCTTTCCTGTCTGATGACGAGCGTCGCCAGTTGGCGATAGCCAATGAGCTTCGAAATACGATAGGCAAGATTCCTTCGCTCTCGATATTTATCGACGAGGTGCATCATGCGTCAGACGGTGAAATCAAGCTCCGTCAGGTGGTTACCCAGTGGGCGACACAGAGCGAGTCGTTCTGCAATGTGCTCGGCTTCTCGGGTACTCCTTATCTGGAGAAAACGGAAAAGGTGACGCTCGGCGGCAGCTTCGACATCAAGAACACCAATATCACCAACGTGGTGTATTACTATCCGCTGATAGAGGGCATCGACAACTTCTTGAAACGCCCCGTGGTGAAGCTCGCCGACAACGACATGGCGACCATCGTAAGCAATGGTGTACATGAGTTCTTGGACAAGTATAAAGATACCAGATATGCCGACGGCACCCAGGCCAAACTGGCCATCTACTGTGGGCAGATACCTACCCTGGAAGAGGAAGTCTATCCGCTCGTTTCCGAAATCGTGACGGAGTATGGCTTGAATCCTACCGAAGTGGTGCTCAAGCGCCATAAGGGAAGTAGCTCCAAGAAGGCTGGCGTGAAAAACTATCCCGAGCCGGAAGGTTCGGAGGCCGCTTTCACGATGCTCGATACTCCTGCTTCCAAGGTTCGCATCGTATTGCTGGTGCAGATAGGCAAGGAGGGATGGGATTGCAAGAGCCTTGCAGGAGTCGTCCTGCCACACGAGGGTGCCTGCCCCAAGAACATGGTGCTCCAGACCTCTTGCCGCTGCTTGCGACAGGTGACCCGGGGCGAGCGGGAGAAGGCGCTCATCTGGATGAACAAGTGGAATGCCGACAAGCTCAACAAGGAACTGAAACTGCAGCAGAACATCACGCTCCAGGAGTTTGGCAACAAGCCGGAGCCGGAACTGAAACATATAGAGCGACACTCGCGCATGGACAAGATGCAAGTGCCGCCGATAGACTTCTACCAGTTGAAGGTGGAGTATGAGACGCAGATCGTGGAAGAGCAGCCCGATACGGCGGCAAGGCTTGCAGACCCCGGGTTGCTGAAAAAGGCGGATGAATCCATCGCATTTGTACAGGATTTTGTTGGCAATTCCATTGAAATGCAGAGTCTAAGGATGGAAGAGGGCGAGAGCCTTTCCTTCCATGGATGGTTGCGAAAAATCATCAAGGAAAGTATGGGGATGCTGAATATCGGGCTTTTAAAACCATACGAGATGCAACTGCGTTCTATTTTTGGGCAGATTACTTTGCCCGAGAATGGTGATGAAGAATACCGCGTCGAAAACATGGAGTATGACCAATGCAAGATAAGGGACAATGTGCAAAAAGCCTTTGTTCCTAGGCGTGACTACACCATTGTGGAGGAGGTGGTGCCTGAGTCGGCAAGTATTCTTTCCGTGGAGCGGCCTAAGCCGTTGGATGTATTGGATGACAGCCGTTTCTATCCATCGCAGGAGACCATGGAGAATATCTTGGCTTGGGATGCAAATCCTGAAAGGGGAGACATACCGCAAGAAGTCTATGCCGTAGTGGAAAAGATGCGAAAGATGGGTATGGTAGAGGAGGCGCAGACATTCTTGAAGTTTAAGAATATAGGTGTGGATACTCATCCCGAGCGCAACCAGACTTACCACTATCTGCCTTATCGCTTCGACAGCAATCTGGAGAAGGAATACTTCGTGCAAGGGCTTGTCCCTATGATGAAGGACAAGCAGCTGGAGTATTACTTCAATGGCGACGAAACGCTCACGGAGTTCAAGATACGCTGCTATCGAAAGGTGGGCAAGCACTGGGAGTATGATGGGTTGTATTATCCCGACTTCTTGGTGCTGAGCCGTGATGCGGAAGGCAAGATAGACCGTGTCTGCATCATCGAGACCAAGGGCGAGGGCTATGCAGCCAAGTTCAAGGAACGCAAGGACTTTATGGAGAAGGTCTTCGTGCCCCAAAACAACAAGGCATTCCATCGGGAGCGATTCCATTATCTCTATTTGTCAGACTCCGACTCTGTAGAGAGGCGAATGGCAGATACGATGCAGATGATAAAAGAATTCTTTAAAGATTAAAAGGCAATGGCAGTAAAATACATTCCATACTATCCAGATACTTTGGAGGGCCAGGCTCTCCTGGACAACTTTGTGCGCACGCATCGCATCCTCCGCTATCGCGACAACGACCGTATCGTGGAGCATATTCAGCGGGGAATGCCGCTCTATGAGATGGAGACTTTGGAGAAGAGGGGCGACAACGAGCATCGTAATCTCATCATGCACGGAGAGTGCCTCTCCACTTGCGCCTATCTCAAGGAGCAGGGCGTGGAGGTGGATCTGGTTTACATCGACCCTCCCTTTGCCAGCGGTGCCGACTATGCCAAGAAAATCTACATTCGTCGCAATCCGCTCGTGCAGAAAGCCATCAAGGATGCGGAGCAGAATCTAGACAACTCCGAGATGAAGGAGTTTGAGGAGAAAATGTATGGCGACATCTGGGACAAGGAGCGTTACCTCAATTGGATGTACGAGAACCTCATGGCTATCAAGAGCGTGATGAGCGAAAATGCAAGCATCTATGTGCATCTGGATTGGCACATAGTACATTATGTCAAGATTCTCATGGATGAAATCTTTGGAGAAGAGAATTTCATCAATGATATAACATGGAAGCGACAAACCTCAAGCGGATTTAAGGGAAAAACGGCAATGGGTAAAAACCATGATAACATTCTTGTTTACGGCAAAGGTGAGGATATTGTGTATAATACAGAATATATCCCATATTCGGAAGAATATATAGAACAGCGTTTTACTCATGTAGAAACGATTAATGGTAAAGAACGTCGATTTAAAGATGCTTTCTTGGGAACAGCAACAACACAAGAAACAATAGAAAATCTTAAGAAGGAGAATAAAATATATTACACTGAAACGGGAGGGATGCGCTTAAAAGTTTATCTTGATGAGGCTCCTGGCATTCCTCTTGATGATGTTTGGACAGATTTAAACGCTGTCAATTCCCAAGCAGAGGAGCGTGTCGATTACGCCACTCAGAAGCCCGAAGCTCTCTTGGAGCGAATCATCAAGGCTTCGTCTGATGAAGGAATGCTTGTTGCCGACTTCTTCGGTGGAAGCGGTGTGACAGCAACTGTGGCTCATAAACTGAACCGTCGGTTTATTCATGGCGACGTGAATATCAACAGCCTTCAGACGGCTCGTGACCGCTTGGTCAATGCTGGAGCAGAGTTTGAGGTGTTGGAAGTAAAGGATGGCGTTCGCCTCTTCCGCAACCCGGTTCAGACGATGGACAAGCTAAAGAGTTGCTTGATACGTGGCTTGAACCCCAATCCTGAGTTGTATAGCCAATATTGGGCAGGAAGCATCACGGACAGTAAGTATGGCATGATGCCCGTCTATCTGCCCAACTTGCTTGATAGCAGCAAGCGGGTATTGGACAAGAGAGAGATGATGAACATCATCCACAAGGCTCTGCCTGATTTGCCAGATGATGTGAAACGTGTCATCATCTACTATGTGAATATAGAAGACATTGACGAGATAAAGAATTTCATCGACTCGGAAAATCAACATACGCTCATCGAGTTTGAACTGAGAGATTTAAAACAAGTCCTTGATGAAGTGGTATTGGAAGATGAGGCAGAGTGGACGCTTGATGAGGCAAAAGATGCCTTGGGCTTGTCGATGGGATGGAAGTTGGTGATAAAGTGTTTCCATAGCGACAGAGTGGTTAGGAAAGTACACGACTTCAACGAGAAGGGCATTCTGCAAACAAACAAGAAGCGTGCCGATGGAAAGAAGGCTAACTTCGCCAAAATAAAGCTCAGCGACGAAGGCTTGGAAACCATCGAATGGCTCTCCGTGGACTGCACCCATGCCGAAAAAACCGCCCCATGGCACAGCGACATGGAGATAAGGATAGAGAAGACAGGCACCGCCACCATCAACGGCAAGAAGACTGCCGGTTACTGGGACGGAACGATAACATCGGAAGACAAGCCCTTGCGCCTGAAGATACGCAATGTTTGCGGTGACGAGACCGTTTTCATATTGTGACACTTCTTTAACTTCAGAAA
The DNA here is from genome assembly GCA_963628185.1 of Waltera intestinalis. Lineage (GTDB taxonomy): Bacteria > Bacteroidota > Bacteroidia > Bacteroidales > Bacteroidaceae > Prevotella. Next base: position 8,041 of record CAVGEN010000037.1, read on the forward strand.
CTTAAATAAATAGAAAAGACAATGATAAGACGTTTGGGTGACATATTTCACGGCTTCTTGTTTAAGCCGTCGGTGAAGCGCATAGCCAAGGAAATCTATCTTCCTGAGGATGGAGAATTGTCAACGCGCGTGTTTCATTTGCAGATGCTTCCAGTTAAAGAACTGCGGGAACGCGCCTTGGCTTACCGGCGTTTTGTAGAGAATTACGACCTGTATGCCTTGGACAAAACAGGGCATAAATATGTGCCTGGATGTGTGGCAAACATGATGGATGACGGCGAGAAAAGCGATGTTGACATGATAAACTTTGTCTGCATCCTGCAAAATCCCCGCAATTACCCTCTGCTTTCAGAACACTTGTCTGAGGGAGCGCAAAAATTGTTGAAGGAACTTGTGCTGAATCATTCCTTGTATATAGGTGATGCGGAGAAAGTGTATGGTAAGTCTTGTTTGGTGAAGCAGGAAAATTTCGGCAAATCTACTGTTGGGCTATGCCCGGAGCTTGACGGGATGTTCTTCTTGCAAAACGCTTATGGAAACCATACCAACTGTATCATAAATTCTGTGAGAGAAAAATATATATACGTTCAAAACAGAGATTGTGAGGAGTACATGCCTATAGTGCTCCGTGAAGAATTGGCGATGGCTCCATTGGACGAATTGCCGGGCGAGGAAGGTCTGACGTGTTTCTCGGGGGAGGATTACATCTTTACCGTCCTTCCGATGTTGGAGTCTCTCTATGATGGAGGCCACCTTGCCTTCAACAAGAACAAGTTGCCCGTGGCACAGCAGAAGGCAGCCATGAGGATGTTGTGCTTGCCAGAGTATTTCGCTGATGGCGACAAGGTGGCTTCCAAGGCAAACGCCACCTTTGTAATCAATCTATACACGCTCTATTGCGACAACGATTATGATGGCAAATTGGCGCAAGACCAGGATAAGCTCAAGGATTTCTTGGCGCATGTCTGTGCTTATAGAGGGCTTCTTTTCCGTTTGATGCTGCCACACGTGTCGGGTAGCTGGAAGGCGTTGGTCGATTCTTGTACTGTATGTGAATTGTCGGAAAACATACTTGCCGTACTGAAGAAATACGCGGATATGGGATGGATGCCGATAGAGAAGTTCTGCTTGCATACTCGATGCGTGAGGAGCGGAGCGGAAAACGTAGCTACGCTTTTCTCGTCTTTTGAGCTCGACAGGCGAAATCTTTATAATGACTATACGAAGAAGTGCATCTACTTGGACAACCTCATTGCCGACGTCACCTATCCTTACATCAAGGCCTTCCTCTTCATGCTGGCAGGATTCGGCTTTGTGGAAGTGGCGCATGAGGGCAAGCCCAAAGAGAATGCGAGAAGCTATTTCGAGGGGTTGAGGTACGTGCGGCTTACCAACCTTGGCAAATATGCCTTGGGCTTGACGGACAAGTATGTGGCGAAGGAAAAGGAGGAGGTGAAATGCTTCGAGCTGGATGACAGCAATCTCATCGCCAAGTCGGTGGTGTCGCCTAACCCCTACGAGTCGGTCTTGGCAGGCATGGCCGAGCATATCTCCAAGAAGATGTACAAGGTGACGTATGAGAGCTTCCTGACGGGTTGCCATTCGCTGGGCGACATCGTCAGTCGCATCGGTCTCTTCCATGATTATGTTTGCAAGAATCCTCCTGCCGTGTGGGAAACCTTCTTCAGGCAGGTGAAGGAACGCTGGCAGCCCCTGCTGGCTCCCAAGAAGCAATATATGCTGTATCAGATACCGCACGACAACAAGGAACTGCAGCGCATCATCCTTTCCGACCCGGTGATAAGGAACTGCTGCGTCAAGGCAGAGGGCTACCTGTTGCTTGTGGATACGGATTTGCTCAAGGTTTTCAAGGAAACCTTGCTGAAATATGGATTTACAATGGTGTGACAAGAGAATAAGGACAAGAGAACAGAATGAACGAAGATTTTGACATAAGAAACGAGTCGGTGTCGCCTGCCGAGAAGGAATTCGAGAAGGCGCTCAGACCACTGAAGTTTCATGACTTCAGCGGACAGAGCGGTGTCGTGGAAAACCTCGAAGTGTTCGTGGAGGCGGCAAAATACCGTGGCGAACCGCTCGACCATACGCTCCTGCACGGCCCCCCGGGACTGGGCAAGACCACGCTGAGCAACATCATCGCCAACGAGCTGGGCGTGGGGTTCAAGATTACCTCCGGCCCAGTGCTCGACAAGCCGGGCGACTTGGCTGGCATCCTCACCTCGCTGGAGCCCAACGACGTGCTCTTCATCGACGAGATCCACCGTCTCTCGCCTGTGGTGGAGGAGTACCTCTACTCGGCGATGGAGGATTACCGCATCGACATCATGATCGACAAGGGACCCTCTGCACGGAGCATCCAGATAGATTTGAATCCCTTCACCCTCGTGGGAGCGACCACTCGCAGCGGCCTTCTTACCGCTCCATTGCGTGCCCGCTTCGGCATCAATCTCCATCTGGAGTACTACGACCCGGAGACGCTACAAAAAATCATCAAGCGCAGTGCCATGCTCCTGAAGGTGCCCATCGAGGATGAGGCGGCGGTGGAAATCTCACGCCGCTCTCGTGGTACGCCCCGTATCGCCAACTCCCTCTTGCGGAGAGTGCGTGATTTCGCCCAGGTAAAGGGCAACGGAACCATCACCACCGAGATAGCCAAGTTTGGCCTGAAGGCACTCAACATCGACCAGTACGGCCTCGACGAGATAGACAACAAGATACTCACTACCATCATCGACAAGTTCCACGGCGGACCCGTGGGCGTGGGCACCATCGCCACGGCCATCGGCGAGGACGGCGGCACGGTGGAGGAGGTGTACGAGCCTTTCCTCATCATGGAGGGCTTCATCAAGCGAACCTCACGAGGGCGCATGGCGACCAAGCTCGCCTACGACCACCTCGGCAGGAATCCTTATGCCGGAAACATCATGCAGGGAGACTTGTTTGAGTAATGTTAAGTGTTGAATGTTAAATGTTAAGTTGGGCTAGCGCCTTTGAAGGATAAGTATTTATGAGAGTCGGGATATTTACGGGTACGTTCGACCCATTTACAATCGGACACCAGGACATTGCCCTCAGGGCGTTGCCCATGTTTGACAAGCTCGTCATCGCCGTGGCGGTGAGCAAGCTGAAGCACGCCACGGAGGAGATTTCGAAGCGTGTGGAGGACATCAGGCTGGTGTTTCCCAAGGAATGCTCTACCTTGGTAGATGCTGAGGACGAGAGCAAGGGCTGTCGGCTGGAAGTGGTTTCCTACGATGACCTCACCATCGACCTGGCGCATCGCCTGGGTGCCCGGTTCCTGGTGCGTGGCGTCAGAAGTGCCAAGGACTTCGAGTATGAGCGGGAGCAGGCCGACATCAACAGGCAGCTGGGGGGCGTGGAGACCGTCCTCCTCTTCTCCGACCCAAGGTACAGCAGCGTAAGCTCCACGCTCGTGAGGGAACTGCGGTTCTTCGGAAGGGATGTGACAGAGTTCCTGCCAAGGAAGTAAAGAATTAATATTAATATAATGTATAATATGGAGTCTTAGAGCGAAAAGGTGTTGTCTTAACTCCTTTAACTCCTTTAACTCCTTAACTCCTTAACTCCATAAGATTATGATAACTTACAATGTAGAAGGCGTGAAAATGCCTAAGATTAAGCGCCGCGACACCAGTGCGTGGATTCGCAAGGTGGCTGCCTCACATGGCCGCAAGGTAGGGGAGATAGGCTATATGTTTGTCGATGACGAGAAGATACTCGAAGTGAACAACGAGTATCTCGGCCACGACTATTACACCGATGTCATCACCTTCGACTACGACGAGGATGATGTCATCAACGGCGACATTGTGATTTCGCTCGACACCGTCCGCACCAATGCCGAGAAATTCGGCAAGACCTACGACGACGAGCTTCACCGTGTCATCATCCACGGCATCCTGCATCTCTGCGGCATCAACGATAAGGGACCTGGAGAGCGTGAAATCATGGAAGACAACGAGAACAAGGCGCTTGCCCTGCTCGAAGGTGCTTCTATATTGAAGAAATAGAAAGAGGGAGATTCCAACCATAGCAGTTGGAGCCTCCCTTTACCTTTATTGTATAGCCTTGATTCTCCCCCGGCACTCCTTCAGAATCTCCTTCAGCTCTTCCTCCTTGTTGGCCCTCAACATGGCGATGCGGGTCTGCTTGAAGTCGGGGATGCCCTTGAAGATAGGGGAGGCGGCGAGGTGACGGCGAGTGTGGAGGATGCCACGGTACTCGTCGATGCGCTCGATGTTGATGCGAAGTTGCTCTTCCAGGAGGTCTATCTTTTCATCTACGGTCAATGGAGCGGCGCCAGTGTTGTCGAGATAATCACGGATTTCCTTGAATATCCATGGTCTGCCGAAAGTGGCACGGCCTATCATCACGGCATCCACGCCGTAGCGGTCGAAGGCGAGCTTGGCTTCCTCTGGGGTCGTGATGTCGCCGTTGCCGATGATGGGGATATGGATGCGAGGATTGTTCTTCACCTCGCCGATGAGCGTCCAGTCGGCTTCGCCCGTGTACATTTGGCTTCGGGTTCTGCCGTGGATGGTGAGGGCTTGGATGCCGCAGTCCTGTAGCTGTTCGGCGAGGTCGGTGATGATGAGGCTGTCGTTGTCCCACCCCAGCCGGGTCTTTACGGTCACGGGCACGTTGACGGCCTTCACCACCTCTCGGGTGATGTCGAGCATCAAGGGGATGTTGCGGAGCATACCTGCCCCGGCTCCCTTGCCAGCCACTTTCTTCACAGGGCAACCGAAGTTGATGTCAATCACGTCGGGGTGCGCTTGCTCCACGATCTTTGCCGCTTCCACCATGTCGGCGGTAGTGCGGCCGTATATTTGAATGCCCACGGGGCGTTCCTCGTCGCTTATCGTGAGCTTGTTGACAGTGCTCTTGATAGAGCGCACCAAGGCTTCCGCCGACACAAACTCAGTATAAACCATCGCTGCCCCGAATCGCTTGCAGAGCATGCGAAAACCAATGTCTGTCACGTCTTCCATCGGAGCGAGGAAGAGGGGCTGAGATCCAAATTCTATATTTCCTATTTTCATGTAATCTCTGATTTTGGTTGCAAAGTTACATCTTTTTGGTGACATGACCAAACATCACTTCAACAGATGATACATTCCTCCTGCCAAAGTCCGCAATATTCCTTTCATTTCGAGGGTGAAGAGGAGGGCGGAGAGCCGTCCGATGTCGATGCCGCTCTGTGTGGAGATTATGTTGATTTGCAGGTCGTTGTTGCGGGATAGGACATTGACGATGGCTTGTTCTTCTTGCGACAGTTCGGGGAAGAGGCTGCGCTCAATGCCTTGCCGCTTGGCTCGCATCAGAGCGGCATCGTCTTGCCAGCCCATGTCTTTCACGAAGTCCTCGGCGGTGATGATGAGCGTGGCGCCGTTGTTTCGGATGAGGCGGTTGCAGCCCTCGCTGTAGGCATCGCCGATTCTGCCGGGGAAGGCGAAGACATCCCTGCCGTAGGCTTGGGAGATCTCGCACGTGATGAGACCTCCACCATGTGCCTTGCTTTCGATCAAAATGCAGGCGTCCGACATTCCTGCCACGATGCGGTTGCGACGCACGAAGTTGATTTTGTCGGCATTGGTCTGGGTGAGAAACTCGGTGAGCAAACCGCCTTGTTCCGTCATTCTCTGGGCTGTTTCCTTGTGTCGGCTGGGGTAGAGGTCGTCAAGCCCATGAGCCAATACTCCTACCGTCTCATACCCTTTGTCGAGGGCTTGCCGATGGGCGTTGATATCTACTCCGTAGGCAAGCCCGCTTACGATGAGCACTTGTGGGCAGAGCCGCTTTAGGTCGGTGATGAAACGACGGATGAGGTCTTCGCCGTATGGAGTGCATTGGCGAGTGCCCACGATGTTGATGACACGCTGCTGGTTCAAGTTGGCGTTGCCCTTGTAGAAGAGCATGAGCGGAGCATCGTCGCATTCTGCCAAGCGTTGGGGGTAGCGTTCGTCGTTCATGCAGATTGGCTCGATGCCGTAGCGGAGGTCGTAGTCCAGCTCCACCTCGGCTCTCTTCCTCGCCTCGTCGCAGTTTTTCAGGGCTTCTATGAGCTTGGGGGTAGCGTCGGGCAGGAAATCCTTGATGTGGTCTCTGTTCTCGATGATGGTTGTCGCCGAACCGACTTGGCGGTAAAGCTGCAACATGCCTGCAAGGCTGAAATAGTTCAGCCGAGTCAGTATGATGGTGTTTAATATTTCTTGTTGGTCCACGGAAATATTCTATGTTAAGTGTTAAATGTTAAGTGTTAAATTGGCTGACGCCCCGAAAAGCTATTGGATTCTTCACTCTTCACTTCCTCTTGAGGTATTCATACCCTATCCTGCAGCGGAGGCATTCCTTCTTGTCGCAATATTCTTTCTTGAGTTGGATGAGGGCCTGGCTGTCCCCGGCGTTCTCCACAGGCAAGCCGCATAGTTGCCACATACGCACGATGTGGTTGTTTTCGGGGCGCAGGGCTTCGAGGAAGTCGAAGGCGCGGTCGCAGTATTTCTCTTCTCCCCGGTGCCGCCCGTAGGCGAAGAGGATGGGGATGACGGTGTTGATGACGAGCAGGTTGAGCGAGAAGGGTGAGACGTGCTTCTCGTTCTTGACGCTCGTGCTCCCGAAGGTGTAGTGGGTCTCCCAGTAGGGAGTTACCGATGTGCGCAGCACGTCGGTGGCGTCCTTGGTGGTGGTGGCTTCGAGCAGTTGGCTGAGGCTTGCCTTCCGCTGGTAGTAGAGGTTGGCGAGTTGCGAGATGCGGATGTGGGGAAAGTTCTGCGGTCGGAGGCGGAGGAACTTCCACAGCGTGTAGTCCATCGGCTGGAGCGAGAACTTATGCCTGAGATAGAGGTACTCGTTTCTCAACTTCGAGAAGTAGCCGTCGTTCAGAGCCGCCTGTTGGTAGCGTCCGGGGATGGATTCCAGCTCCAGCAGTCCTGCCTGCCCCAGGAAGATGGCCTCTATCTGGAAGAGGTCGTCGCGGTGGTGGTCAACGGAGTGGAGGGGGACGCTGAGTGCCCATCGCTCGAAGGCGTCGCCGTTGAGTCCGAAACCGTAGTTTCTCGCCAAGGTGACGAAATAGGCGTTTTCCCAGTCGCCGTTGCATTGGCGCACGCGGTCCTCGATGGCTTCCGTCTTCTGCGAGAGCCGTTCCGTCTGTAGGGCACTCATCCATGAGTGTACGGTGAGTCGGGTCAGCGAGGGAATGATTTGGTAGCAGGGGGGATATTGGTCAATGCTCAGCAGTTCTTTGTAGTGGCGAATCACGTAGTCGGGAACGCTGAGCTGCATCTGCGTGAGCGGGCTGCCCTTTGAGTTCTTTGCCGCTAGGTCGATGAAGCCGCACACGTGGAGGATGACGTTGTCGTATCGCTCGTCCTTCTCGTGGCCATGCACGTACCAGTCGCTAGCCTTGTTGTGGATCTCTACGTTGCCCACCCATAGCGTGCCGTCGATCTTGATTTTGGCATTGAAGAAGTCGGGGCCTGCGTTGCGGTTGTGCAGCCCGGGGTCGATGACCTCCACACGTTGGTGGCTTGTTGTCGCCAAGGGTGACAACGGAAACAGCTTGTGCTTCCAGACATAGTGAAGTAATTGTTCCATAAGTTTTGTTTTCTTTATTTGGTTTTGTGATTGATGTTTTCTGCCTGGGTCAAAAGAAAGTCTTCGCAGGTTTCCGCCTATGCAAATTCTAACTGTTAACTGTTGACGAAGCGTGTCGGATTCTTCACGCTTCCCTCTTGATACTTCGGTTCTTCACGCTTTCAGATACTTCTCGAACGCCTTGTCGTAGTCCTCGCTGTTGCCCAGTTTGCCATGGATGAGGCACACCAGTTCCACGGTGGCGCGCAGGCAGAGCCGCTCGTCGCTGGCACGGAAGATGTCTTGGTGGAAGACGTAGCGCACGCCCTGCTTCTCCAGCCATAGGCGGGAGAGGAACTCGTCGTCGCACTGCAAGGGAGTCTTGTATTGCAAGCTCATGCGAGCCACCACTGCGTCCACGCCCCTGCGGTGCATCTCGGCGAAGCTGAGGCCGCACTTCTGCAGGAAGAGGTGGCGGGTGTGCTCCATGTAGTGCAGATAGTTGGCGTTGTTGACGATGCCCTCGATGTCGCACTCATAGTCGCGCACTTCCATTTTTGTCTCGAATATGTATTTGCTCATGTTCTTATATATTTTCAGCCATACGACGAATTTCTCTGCAAAAATACGCAAAAAATTCTATTTATTACTATAATAAGGCGGTTTTTTTGAGTGATAAGATGGTTTTTTCAATATTTTTGATTATTTTTGCCGAAAACTAAAATAGATAGATATGAAAATAGCTTTGATTGGCTATGGCAAGATGGGGCACATGATAGAGGAAATCGCCCTGCAGCGTGGCCACGAAATCGTATGTAAGATCGACGTGAACAACCCCGAGGACATCGACAGCCCTGAGTTCTGCTCGGCCGATGTCGCCATTGAGTTTACCAACCCCACCGCAGCCTACGGCAACTACCTGAAGGCTTTCGCCCACAACGTGAAGGTGGTCTCTGGCTCCACGGGATGGATGAAAGACCACAAGGAGGATGTGGAGAAACTTTGCGCCGACGGCAAGCAGACCCTCTTCTGGGCTTCCAACTTCAGTATCGGCGTGGCCATCTTCTCCGCTGTCAACCGCTACTTGGCAAAGATTATGAACGGCTTCCCACAGTACTCCGTGTGCATGCAGGAGACCCACCACGTGCATAAGCTCGACGCTCCTAGCGGCACGGCCATCACCCTGGCGGAGGAAATCATCGACAACATCGACCGCAAGAAGGACTGGAAGCGTGGCGTGACCTACTGGACCGAGGACGGTCACCACGACGAGGGCGACAAGGACATCAACAATGAGGACTTGGTGATCAACTGCGTGCGCGACGGCGAGGTGCCTGGCATCCATGCCGTGATGTATGATTCCGACGCCGACATGATTACCATCGAGCACAGTGCCCACTCTCGCAAGGGATTCGCACTCGGAGCAGTATTGGCGGCAGAGTTCACCGCCAACCACTCGGGCTTGCTCACAACTTCGGATTTGTTTAAGTTTTAAAAAATAGTTAGGAGTTAAAGAAGTTAAGGAGTTAACTCCTCCAAAAAGGATATGATAGATAAAGAGAAACAAAAGCTGAACATGAAGGTTCAGTGGGCGAAGTTCGCCGTGGTCATCGTGCTCTACCTCGCCTTCTTGCTATGGGTGAAGAGCTGGTGGGGCTTAATCGTCGTGCCGTTCATCTACGACGTGTACATCACCAAGAAGATACGCTGGCAGTGGTGGAAGGACGAGGAGGGCCCCGTGCGGTTCGTCATGAGTTGGGTGGATGCCCTGGTGTTCGCCCTCGTGGCCGTGTATTTCATCAACCTCTTCTTCTTCCAGAACTATGTGATTCCTTCTTCCTCTCTGGAGAAATCGCTCCTCACGGGCGACTACCTCTTCGTGAGCAAGGTAAGCTATGGGCCTCGCATCCCTCAGACTCCGCTCACCATGCCCTTGACCCAGCACACCATGCCGCTGGTCAACGTGAAGAGCTATGTGGAGTGGCCTCACTGGGACTACCGCCGTGTGAAGGGGCTGGGCGACGTGAAGCTCAACGACATCGTGGTGTTCAATTATCCCGCAGGCGACACGCTGGTGAACGAGGAGCGTTACGCTGCCAACGACTTCTACCAGATGGTGTATAGCTTCGGCGAGCAGATATTGGAGCAGAACGGACAGTCGCAGGACGTTCGCACGCTCACCCCTCTGCAGCAGCGCAGTTACTTTCAGCAGGTATATAACGTCGGGCGCAACTATATCGCAAGCACCCCAGGTGAGTATGGCGACATCATCAGCCGACCCACCGACCGCCGCGAGAACTACGTGAAGCGCTGCGTCGGCTTGCCAGGGCAGACCCTGCAAATCAAGAACCGCATCGTGTATCTCGACGGCAAGGCAAACAAGGAGCCTGATAACGTGCAATATACCTACAAGATGAAGCTCAAGGGTGAGTTCCCCATCGACCTCGCCGATGAGCTGGGCATTACCAACGAAGACCTTCTGATGTATAACCAAAGCGGTGTCATCCCATTGACCAAGCGTGCCTACAACGCCTTGAAGGCGAACAAGAACCTCGTGGAGAGCATCAGCATCAACACGATGAACGAGTACGGCAATCTCTATCCGCTGAATGCCTATACCGGATGGACAGCAGACAACTACGGCCCCGTGTGGATTCCTAAGAAGGGCAAGTCGATAGCCCTCACGCTGAGCAACCTGCCTATCTACGAGCGTTGCATCAAGGTATATGAGGGCAACGACCTGAAGGTAGATTCCAAGGGCAATATCTTCATCAACGGCAAGCAGGCGAAGAGCTACACCTTCAAACTCGACTACTACTGGATGATGGGCGACAACCGCCACAACTCGGCCGACTCGCGCTTCTGGGGCTTCGTGCCCGAAGACCACATCGTGGGCAAGCCTATCTTCATCTGGTGGAGTCACAGCCCCGACCATCCGGGCTTCTCGGGCATCCGTTGGAACCGCCTCTTCAAGTTTGTCGATAATATCAAGTAAAAATATATCTGCCGATTTGAAAACCGCCGTCAAATTCCTAGTCTCGTTGGCGTTGGCGTTGCTCCTCGCTTGGGCAATCCGCACTTACGCTTTCACTGTCTTCGCAGTGCCCCCGGGAGGGCTTCCTCCTCAGTTGAAAGAGGGCAACAGGGTGATAGTGAATAGGATTGACTGCGATGTTTTCAAGCGGGGGGAGACGGTGGTCTTTGCCGACTCGCTGGAGTTGGAGACCAGTACTGTGGTGTCAAGCTACACGGGCAAGGCCGTGGAGATGGGACATAGCTACACAACGTGGCAGGAGGAGTACTTCGTCGGGAAGATCGTGGGGATGCCTGGCGACATGATACGCATCAAGGATCGCCGCTACGAGATTCCCATCACCTGTTGCCAGCGATGCGGATGCAAGGACTGCCGCTATTACCTCGTGCAGACTTCCCGGGGCAAGATGCTGGTGCATAAGCATCAAATGCTCGGAAAGGCGTATAAACTCTTTTAAAGGTAAAAAGAGAAATAGAGCAAAAATAAACTGTTAACTGTTACACTGTTGACAGTTTATTTCTTTTTAGAGAGAATTTTAGAAAAACATTTAGAAAGAATAAGATTTTGAAAGCATTATTATCTTCCACATATTTCGGACCCGTGCAGTGGTATCAGAAGTTGAACCGCTACGAAGAGTGCCTGATAGAGCGTCATGAGAGCTTTATCAAGCAGACGTATCGCAACCGCATGGTCATCCCCACTACCAATGGCCCTCTCGCCCTCACTATCCCCACCAACCACGACACCTCGATGGCGATGAAGGACATCCGCATCTCCGACCACGCCAACTGGCGCCACGTGCATTGGAACGCCCTCCTTTCGGCTTACGGCGAGAGTCCTTTTTTCGAATACTATCAAGATGACATCCGCCCCTTCTACGAGAAGAAATACGAGTTTCTCTTAGACTTCAATATGGAGACGATGGAGAAGATGATAGAACTCCTCGACATCCGCCCGAACATCTCGCTCACAGACCGGTATGCTTTGAGTGAAGAACGAAGAGTGAAGAGGGAAGAATTCAACGGCTTGGAGGAGAAAGTCCAACTCAACACAGAAATCAACATTCGCCATTCACCACTCAATACAGAAATCGTTGATTTCCGCGAGACCATTCGCCCGAAGCATCCGCTCCCAGACCCTGAGTTCATCCCTCGACGTTATTATCAAGTCTATGAGCGGAAGCACGGCTTCCTGCCCAACATGAGCATCCTTGACCTCCTCTTCAACGAGGGCAACGAGGCGATATTCCATCTATGATGTATAGCAGCGTATCATCTCGTCTTTCGAGGCGATTCTTGTTGAAGTACGGACATTATGGCACACCGATAGTAGCATAATGGCATGGTGAGGGAAAGGATGTCTGTCATTCTACTACGCAGCCTCCCCTCCCCTCTTCTTGACCCAAATCAAGAAATCGGGCTTTATCGAAAGAAAGTTCTCAAAATATTTGTGTGCGCACACAAAAGGCATTAACTTTGCACTCGAAAAGAAGAAAGGGATAAAAGATTAGTGATAAAGGATAACTTCCGAAGTCGATTCGGGGCGACTTGATGAGACGGAGGAAATAGGTATAAAAAATAGAGAAAGGAAAAAGTTATGATTACATTTGGGATAATGACAGCAGCAGTAGTGGTTTTCGCAGCGTTCGCTAGCGCAGGTATGAACCTTGGCTTGAGAAACAGCAAATAAGCTAACCTGCTTCAGAGAAAGACAGAGAAAGGCTCTCCCTTATGGGGGAGGGTAAAGAGATAAAGGTTAGAGATTGATAATGGATAACATTTGGGTAGGTTCTCCTTCGTGGGGGACAGACTCAAGGTAAAAAAAAGAGAAAGGTAAAAATTATGATTGTATTAGGAATGGTTTTCGCAGTAGTAGTTGCATTGGCAGCAGAGATTGGTGCAATCAACAACAAGTTGGCATAACCGACGCTGTGAAGTTTTAAATTGTTAGTTAGAAATGGAGTCGGACGAGCATGAACAGACTCCGAGTTTATGAAACAGTAGGAAGCCAGACGGGCTTCCGAGTAGGAAGGAAAGCCAAGAGGGCTTTCCCCATGATGGGGGCGGATGAAGCCCCTTTTTTCGTATATTCACTTTTCGACTCCAAGTTTCCGTTTCCCCTCCTGGGCGACTCGCCCCTACTTGAATATCAGCGTGGTGAGCCGGTCTTTGTCGAAAAGTTCCCTTGCCACGGCTTGCATCTGCTCGGCAGTGATTTCATCCACTTGCTCGTAGAGCCTGTCCACGTTCTTCTCCCATCCGTAGTGGAGGAAACTCTTGCCAAAGTCGAGGGCAAAGTTCTCTCGGTTGTCGCACGCCACGCCTATCTGTCCCTTGATTTGTTTCTTGGCGGCTCTCAGCTGCGAGGGGGAGAGGGGCTTCTCCATCATTTTGTCCAGTTCCTTGCGCACCAGTCGCAGGCAACGCTTCACGTCGTGCTCGTCGCATCCGAAGTAGATGCTCCAGATACCCGTGTCGCCGTAAGCCACCATCGTACTCTCCACGGTATAGACGAGTCCGTTGTGTTCTCTGAGGGCAAGGTTGAACTTGGCGTTCATGCCAGGGCCTCCGAGGATGTTGTTGAGCAAGTAGAGGGGCATCCGTCGGTCGTCGTGTACGTTGTAGGCGCGAGTGCCAATCATCACATGGGCTTGGTGTGTGTGTTTCTGCATCACGATCGTCTGGCCTTCGGGGGAGTTTTGAATGTTGAATTCTGTTTTGAATGTTGGATGTTGAATGTTGAGTTGGACTTTCGTCTCCATGCTACTGGATTCTTCACTCTTCGCTCTTCGTTCTTCACTTCCAAAGGTCTCTTGCCTTAAAAGCTTCACGAGCTTCTTGAAGTCAATGTCGCCATAGGCGAAGAATACGGCGTTGTCGGGGCGGTAGAGCTTCCGGGTGAATCGCAGGGCATCTTCCGTCTTGAACGAGCGAACCTGTTCGGCGGTACCGAGGATGTTGTGCCCTAGGGAAGTGCCCGTGAAGAGGAGGTTCTCGAACTCATCGTAAATCAGTTCGCTGGGCGAATCGTTGTAGCTTTCTATCTCATCGCAAATTACCTCCACCTCCTTGTCGATTTCCGTCTGCGGATAGACGGAGTGGAACACGATGTCGGAGAGCAAATCGACAGCTCTTGCCACGTGCTCCTTGAGGATGGCGGAGTAATACACCGTGCCCTCCTTGTTGGTGTAGGCGTTGAGCTCTCCGCCCACGCCCTCCAGACAGTTGAGGATGTGCCACGCCTTGCGTCGCTTAGTGCCCTTGAAGGTGACGTGCTCGCAGAAGTGGGCCAGCCCCTCCTCGCCTGGCTCTTCGTCACGGGTGCCGGCGTTTATCTGATAGCCGCAATACACCACCTGGCCGTCGGAGGGGAGGTGGATGATGCGGAGTCCATTGTTGAGCGTATAAGTATTGTATTTCATATTGGGGTGCAAAGTTACATTGAAAATGTAATTAATCCAAAATATTCTGCCTTTTTCTTTGTGTTGTCACGATTTTCTCTTATCTTTGTCCGCAAAATAACAAAGAATGACTACTATGCGCAAAGTAATAGGAATAGGGGAGACGGTGCTCGACATCATCTTCAAGAACGGCAAGCCGATAGAGGCGGTGCCTGGTGGCTCATCATTCAACGCCCTCATCTCACTGGGGCGTTCGGGCGTGAACTGCTCGTTTATCAGCGAGGCGGGCAACGACCGCATCGGTGAGTACGTGATAGAGTTTCTGAGAGACAATGGGGTGAACGCCGACAACGTGAGTATCTTCCCCGACTCGAAGTCGCCTATCTCGTTGGCTTTCCTCGACGAGCAAAACAATGCCGACTACATCTTCTATAAAGACCATCCGCACGACCAACTGGAGTTCTCCACCCCCGACATCCAGTCCGGCGACATCGTGCTCTTCGGCTCCTTCTTCGCCCTCAACCCAGTGGTCCGGCCGCAGGTGGCAGGCTTCCTTGAGTATGCCAAGGATCACGGAGCCATCCTCTACTACGATGTCAACTTCCGTGCCTCCCACCAGAACGACATCATGAAGATTACCCCTAATCTGATAGAGAACTTGGAGATGGCGGACTTTGTGCGTGGAAGCCACGAGGACTTCGGTATTCTCTACAAGAAGCCCGAGGCCGACAAGGTGTATAATGCCGAGATCAGCTTCTACTGCAAGAAGTTCATCTGCACCCAGGGGGCGGATCCTGTGGAGGTGCGCGCCGAGAACGGTTTTTCCAAGAGCTATCCGTCGGAGAAGATGAAGGCGGTGAGCACCATCGGCGCAGGCGACAACTTCAATGCTGGCTTCGTGTTCGGGCTCATCAAGGAAGGCATCACCCGCGAGGACATCGACCGTGGCTTGACCGAGGCGCAGTGGGACAGTCTCTTGAAATCAGCCCAGGAGTTTTCCTCCGAGTGCTGCAAGGACATCTACAACTATGTGTCGAAGGAATTTGGAGAGAGGAAGAAGAAAGAATTATAGTTTAATTTAGGAGTTAAAGGAGTTAAGGAGTTGAAGGAGTTAGGGCAAATGCGTTTGTGGCTTAGTGAAGCGTCTGTTATCTTTGCTGCGGAATTGCACTGTTGTCTTAACTCCTTAACTTCTTTAACTCCTTAACTCCTCCCCAAAAACAATAAGCTATGACAGAAATTACAAGCAAGATTTATTACGTGGGCGTGAACGACCGCAACAAGCATCGCTTCGAGGGCCTTTGGCCTCTGCCCAACGGAGTGAGCTACAACTCCTATGTCATCGACGATGAGAAAATAGCCTTGGTAGATACTGTAGAAGTGGACTTCTTCACCCAGTTCCTGGAGAATATCCGCGAGGTCATCGGCGACCGCCCCATCGACTACCTCATCATCAACCACATGGAGCCCGACCACAGCGGCAGCATCGCCCTCATCAAGAAGTATTACCCCAATATCAAGATTGTGGGCAACAAGAAGACCCTCGGCATGCTCGAAGGCTTCTATGGAGTGACCGACGACGTGGTGGAGGTGAAGAACGGCGAGACACTCTCGCTCGGAAACCACGACCTGAGCTTCGTTCTCATCCCGATGGTTCACTGGCCCGAGACGATGGTGACGCTCGATGCAGCCCACAAGGTGCTCTTCGCCGGCGATGCCTTCGGATGCTTCGGGGCCTTGAACGGAGGAGTGATCGACACGGAAATCAACTGCGACACCTTTTGGCTGGAGATGGTGCGCTATTATTCGAACATCGTGGGCAAATATGGCGTGCCCGTGCAGAACGCCTTGAAGAAACTGGCTGGCGTGGACTTGGACTACATCTGCTCTACCCACGGGCCCGTATGGCACGAATATATCGAGAAGGTCATCGGTATGTACGACCAAATGTCGAAGTATGAGACCGAGCCAGGCCTTGTCATCTGCTACGGCACGATGTACGGCAACACCGAGCGTATGGCAGAGATTATCGCCCGTGCGGCAAGCAAGGCTGGCGTGAAGAACATCGTGATGTACAACATCTCGAAGACCCACCACTCTTATATCCTCCGCGACATCTTTCGCTACAAGGGCTTGATCGTAGGCGCCCCCACTTACAATGCCGGCCTTTATCACGAGATGGAGACCTTCCTCTCCGAACTGGCCAACAAGGACATCAAGAACCACCTTCTCGGCTGGTTTGGCTCCCACTGCTGGGCAAGCAAAGCTGTGGCAAAGATTCAGGAGTGGAACGACACCAAGTTGCATTTCGAGCCAGTGGGCGAGCCTGTGGACATGAAGCAGGCGATAACGCCAGAGGTCAAGGCACTGTGCGAGGCGCTGGGCAAAGCGATGGCGGAGAAGTTGCTGGGATAGCGCTGACTTATGTTTGTAAAAACTGCGTAAATCTCTAATCTTTTCATTCGGAATGAAAGGTTTTGACGGAAATTGTTCATTCAGAATGAAAAGATTTATGCTCTCTCTTGCAGTTTTCGGATATTTTTCTTATTTTTGCCTTTGTCACACTAAAAGTTCCGTTCCGTACTATGGAATGTACATTCCGAACAACGGATGGCGGTTCCGAACTTGCGAACGCCCGTTCCGTAGTACGGAACGGACACAGAGCGGAAAGACAAGCTGATGTAATTGTGCAACAGTTTGTTTTTCCGTTCTTTTTATAATTCCCCGATTTTCTCCTTCAGCTCATTGATGTCATTCGCCACTTCGATGTAGTCGTGCCAGTCACCACGAATCATGCCTTTCGCCTGTAGGTCGTCGAGCAGGGAGATGGTAGAATTCCAGAAGCCCTTCATGTTGTAGAGAATCACCATCTTGCTGTGATAACCGATGGTATGGGAGGCGGCTACCATAAAGATCTCGTCGAGCGAACCGATGCCACCGGGTAACGCAACCACGATGTCGCTCTGGGCGAGCATCAAATCCTTGCGGTCGGAGAGGTTGTCGCATGGTATCTCCACATCGAGGTCTTGGAAAGTTCTTCCGCCTTTTTCCACCCGCGACGGCACCACGCCGATCGCTCTTCCGCCGTGAGCCTTCACCGACTTGCCGATGCAATCCATCAGTCCCATGGCGCATCCGCCGAAAACGAGGTCGTGATGGTTCTCGCCCATCCACTTGCCCAGTTCCTCCGTCATTTGGAAGAAATCCGGGTCGATGTTCTTGTTTGCAGAACAAAATACTGCTATCTTCATATTGTCTTCTTCTTTTTTCCGACAAAGGTAAGCAAAAATATCGGGATAGGCTTCATCTTTTAAAGATTATTTCTTAATTTTGCACACAATAACGAATCTTGACAAACGAAGAAGCGAATTTTTCAAATAAAACTCGTACCTTTGCATTTAAATAGGCATATCTTTTGTATATGCTTGTCTTATTTTGTAATCAAAGAAAGGAAATATACAATGGAGAAAATAGATGTAAATACCCTCAATGATAATGTCTTCGAGACAATCGGTAAGGAATGGATATTGGTTGCTGCAGGCAACAAGGACAAGTTTAATATGATGACTGCATCTTGGGGATGCCTCGGTTGGTTGTGGAATAAGCCTGTTGCAGTCGTATTCATTCGTCCGGAGCGATATACCCATGGATTGATAGAGGAAAATGAGTACATGACCCTCTCTTTCCTTGGCGAGAGTGAAGAGGCTCGCAAGCTATATAATTTCTGTGGCTCTAAGTCGGGGCGTGATTTCGACAAAGCAAAGGCGACTGGGCTGGTTCCTGTGGAGACCGACAACGGAAGCGTCGCTTTCGAACAGAGCCGCATGACCTTCGAGTGTCGCAAACTTTTCAAGGATACCATGACCGCCGAGAAGTTCCTCGACAAGAGCTTGCTGCAGTGGTATGGGGAGAAGGGAGGATTCCATGATGTTTATGTCGTGGAGATTACAAATACATATATCAAGTAAGTATGGCACAAGAACAAACGGCTGTAAGAGAACGCCAGAAGACTCGGCTGAAAGAGCCTAGGCGTTACAAGGTGATGATGTTTAATGATGACTTCACACCGATGGACTTTGTGGTGGAAATCCTCGAAACCATCTTTT
The DNA here is from genome assembly GCA_963628185.1 of Waltera intestinalis. Taxonomy (GTDB): domain Bacteria; phylum Bacteroidota; class Bacteroidia; order Bacteroidales; family Bacteroidaceae; genus Prevotella. Next base: position 26,201 of record CAVGEN010000037.1, read on the forward strand.
TCAAGTCGGCGGAGGAGGCTGAGGCAATCATGCTGAAAGTACATCGTGAGGAGAAGGCTGTGGTGGGCATCTACAGCTATGACATCGCCAAGAGCAAGGTGGAGAAAGCAATGGAGCGGTCTCGCTCGCAGAAATATCCACTCAAGTTGACTTATATGCCAGAGTAAGTAAAGAAAGGAAATAATATCAATGGATAGTATGGGATTAACCCGATATATGAGTGTCTTGATGGATGATGCATTGAAGCAAGCTCGCTTCTTCGACCATGAGTTTATCATGCCGGAGCATCTACTTTTGTCTTTGTTGCGCCAGTTCTCTTTCTGTCAGGCACTTCAGGAAGAAGGCGTGGACTCGATGAAGATGCACGAAGACTTGGTGGGATGGCTTGCCAAGCAAGAACGCGTGCCTGCAACAGTAAAATATCTGCCAGAACCTTCCTCTCTCTTTAAGACGATGTTTGGTACAGCCTGTGCCTTGGCGGCGGCAGCTGACAGGCGTCAGGTAAATGTACACCATTTCGTGCAAGCTATGCTGGGGTTGCAAAATTCGGAGGCTGCTTATCTCTTGGGCAGAGCCGTTGGTGACCGCCAGGGCGAATTTTTGGCAAGTGTGGCTAATTTTTATCCGTTGGATAACGTTGGTGGCAACCCCGATAGTGAAGAGGAGGGGGATTATTACGATGACGATTATGATGATGAGGAAGGGGAGCGCAGGATGCCTGCCGATTGGCATCAACTCGTGTCTTGCATCTCTGATAAGGTGGAACAGCATAACCCGCTCATCGGTCGTGAACAGGAGCTGGATAGGACAATCCAGGTGCTTTGCCGTGCCGAGAAGAACAATCCGCTCCATGTCGGCGAGCCGGGGGTGGGAAAGACTGCCTTGGTGTATGGACTTGCCAAACTCATCAACGATGACCAGGTGCCGGAACGCTTGAAGGGTGCTCGCATCTACAGCATGGACATCTCGCAGATGTTGGCAGGTGCACAATACCGTGGCGACTTCGAGAGGCGTATCCAAATGGTGATGGAAGGTGCCGCAAAGGAAGGCAATGCTATCATCTATCTTGACGAGATACATAATATGATAGGTGCGGGACGTGGAAGTGATGGAGGTCCTGATGCCTCTAACCAACTCAAGCGGTATTTGGAGCAGGGGGACATTCGTTTCATAGGCTCTACGACCTACGAGGAGTACAACCGCTATATGGCGCAGAGCAAGGGGATTGTGCGTCGATTCCAACAGATAGACATCAAGGAGCCTACCGAGGCGGAGACTCTCAGAATATTGGAAGGCTTGCAGCAGAAATATAATAAGTTTCATGGCGTGACTTGTCGCAAGGAAGCCTTGGAGTATGCTGTGCATGCTAGTGCCAAGTATATCACCAACCGTTTCCTGCCCGACAAGGCCATTGACCTTATCGACGAGGCTGGTGCTTACTTGGAGGTGCATCCTACGGAGTATCGCCAACGTTCTTACGTAACCAAAGCCGTTATCCAGCAAATTCTTACTAAGGTTTGCAAGATTGATGCCGCTGCCATCAAGGATGAGGGCAACGAGGCTTTGGAAACCCTGCGACAGCGAATGCTTGATAAGATTTATGGTCAAGACATGGCGGTGGATAAGGTGGTTGAGGCTGTGATGATGGCGAAGGCGGGACTCATAGACGATGACAAACCATTGGCTTCCCTGCTCTTTGTCGGGCCGACGGGTGTCGGCAAGACCGAGGTGGCTCGTGTCTTGGCAAAGGAACTTGGCATCGAACTTGTTCGTTTCGATATGTCGGAATATACCGAGAAGCATGCCGTGGCCAAGTTGATAGGTTCGCCAGCAGGATACGTGGGGTATGATGATGGCGGTCTTTTGACCGATGCTATCCGCAAGACTCCAAACTGTGTGCTTTTGCTTGACGAGATAGAAAAGGCACATAGTGACATCTATAACATCTTGCTCCAAGTGATGGATTATGCCCGGCTTACCGACAACAAGGGGCAGAAAGCTGACTTCCGCAATGTCATCCTTATCATGACTTCGAATGCGGGAGCGCAATATGCTTCTCAGGCAAGTGTAGGTTTCAATGGTAATGTAACTCGTGGAGAGGCGATGTTGGCGCAAGTGAAGAAGACCTTCAAGCCGGAGTTTATCAATCGCCTTTCCGATACAGTAGTCTTCCATGATATGGACAAGAAGATGGCAGAGTTGATACTTGGCAAGAAACTCGGTCAGCTCGACCAAAAACTGGCGGCAAGGAATGTCTGTCTAGATATGACGGATGCGGCCTGCGAACAACTGCTCAAGTGGGGCTTTACCAAGGAGTACGGCGCTCGTGAGATGGATCGTGTCATTGCCAATCGCTTGAAACCGCTCTTGATGAAAGCTTTGCTCTTTGGTAAGTTGAAGAAGGGTGGAAAGGCTGTGGCAGATTTTGATGGTAAGGAACTTGTCGTCAAAGAATACGGTTCTTCTAAGAAATAACATTTATTGTAATTGAGACGATGATTTACGAAATAGACGAGAATGCGGATGAATTATACTTTCCCGACCCACATTTGGGAGACGAGGACGGATGCTTTGCAATGGGTGGTGACCTCAGCGTCGATCGCTTGTTGCTGGCTTATGGTAATGGTATCTTTCCTTGGTATAGCTTTCGCGACCAAGACGAGCCGCTTTGGTTCTGCCCGATGAAACGTTTCGTCATCTTTCCCGACGAAATCCATGTGAGCCACTCCATGCGTACGCTGATGAATAAGAATAAGTACAGTGTGGGCATCAACGAGGCTTTCGATCAGGTGATAAGGGAATGTGGCAAGTGTAACCATCGCAGCGAGGAAGAAGGGGCTTGGTTGGGAGAGAACATCGTCCAGGCCTACACCGCCCTCCACGACCAAGGCTTTGCTGCCAGTGTGGAGGTATGGGATAACGAGACCGGCCGGTTGGTGGGCGGTCTCTATGGCGTAACCATAGGGAAGGTTTTCATTGGGGAGAGCATGTTCTCGCTCGTACCCTCAGCCTCCAAGCTAGCCCTCGTCTTCCTAGCTAGATTCTTGCAAGAACATGGGGGCAAGATGATAGATTGCCAGTTGGAGACTTCTCACTTGAAGTCGATGGGAGGTAAGTATATCTCATACGATGAGTATATGAAGATTATGAACGAAGAAGGGTAAGCCAACTATATATAATTAAGGTAAGGGAATGGCAAAAGAGAGTGACAAGGAAGTGTTTGGACGGCTGTTCAGATCCCAATATCCACGTTTGTATTATTATGCTCTTCAACTCTTGAAAGATGAGGAGGCAAGCCGTGACATCGTGAGTGAAGTGTTCTCTCGCGTTTGGGAGGACTTTGGGTCATACGAATTGCAGACGCTTCCTGCCTTCTTGATGAAGACTGTGCGTAACAAGTGCTTGGATTTCCTGCGCCATTCTGCCGTTCATGCACAGTATGCCGCCTATTATCTTCATGTCGTCGATGAGTGCTGTGCTGACAGCCCGGAAAATGAGGAACGGCAGAGGTTGGTGGCCGAGATGTTGGATTTGTTGCCAGATACGACACGTCATGTGTTGGAGGAATGTTATCTTAACCATAAGAAATACAGGGAAGTGGCAGAGGAGATGAATGTCTGCCAAGAAACGGTGAAAAGGCATGTGATGAGAGCCTTGAAGTTGTTAAGAGAACATTATAATAATAAGAAAACCTAAAATAGTGTTACCGTTTTGCAAGGTTAGACGTATTATTTTAGGTAAAGAAATAGATACATGATGAAAGAAACCGATATTTTTAATGATTTAGACTTACAGAATGACATCCGAGATTTGGCTGCCATCGAGCAAGGTGTGCTTCGTGCCAACTGTCCGCTTCCTGACTTGGATGCCGAACTGGAGAAGGTGATGGGGCGGTCTGACCAACAAGTTTGGGAAGCGAGTAATATGGAGCGTCATCCCATGATGCGAATGTTATTCAGTGCATTGTTGGGAGCTGCGGCGATGCTTGCTCTAGTCTTGGTTTGGCAATGGACTCGGCATGGAGATACGGGCTCTCAACCAATGGCGATGAATGTGCCCGTGGATTCGGGTATGGCAACCATTCAGACAGCGGATGGAGAAATGATAGCCTTGACTTTGGCTGATGGTACAGAAGTGAAACTCAACGGCAATAGCAAGGTGATTTATCCTCACCAGTTTAAGGGGAAGGAACGTATGGTCAAGTTGGTCGGTGAGGCTTTCTTTAAGGTGAAGCATGATAGTCGGCGTCCTTTTGTGGTAGATGCTGGTGGAATACTGACCAAAGACCTTGGTACATCTTTTAATATTAGGGCTTATTCTGATAGAGACTGTAGTGTTACCTTGGTGGAGGGAAAGGTGGCGGTGATGACCAAGGGCGGTTCTCGGGGAATGGTTGTCTTGCAACCAGGAGAGCAGTTCTCTATGAGTCAGAATGCTCCGTCTAAGGTTAGCGTAGTGGATGCACAAGAAACAACTGCTTGGGCAGATGGCATTTATTATTATCATGACCAGACTTTAGAGTATATTGTCTATGATTTGGCATCTCTTTATCACGTAAAGGTAAGTTTTCTCAATGAGCGGGCAAAGTCCTTGCATCTTGATTTCTCGGCTAATAGGAATGGAAGTGTTGAGGAGGCTGTGGAATTGCTGAATAATTTGGGTGTGGCCAGAGTGAGTCTGAAAGATGGTTGCCTTGTGGTAGAATAGGCTGCTGCTGAAGAACAATGTATGCGAAAACTGTAAGTAAAACAACTTTTCTTATAAATTTTTGAAAGCGGATGTTACCAGTTTGCTTTCAAAAACGTATTTGTAGTGTAATGACGCTATTGGTATGCGATTATAATATTAGGTATAAACATAAAAAGAGAGAATTATGAGAGAAGTTAAATCTGTATTCATGCTTGTCGTCCTTGTATTGTGGATGGCATTGCCTCTTGAGGCACAGAATACGAAGGGTGGCATTACTTTGTCGCTCGACAATCAGCCTTTGGCTTCGGCACTTCGGATGGTGCAGCAGAAGTCAGACTACAAAGTGAGTTTTGTGGTGGAAGACGTGAAGTCTTATACCACTACAGTGCATCTGAAGAATGTTTCCGCAGTGAGTGCCGTAAAACAGATTCTTCAGTCGAAGCCTTTTACTTATATGGTAAACGGCAAGTTTATCACGGTGAAGAAGGTCGCGCAGTCGAAGCAGTCTTCCAAAAAAGGTAAGGCAGGCGACATTCGGGAACTTTCTGGTAGTATCACGGATGAGGACGGAGAACCGATGATAGGCGCGACTGTCAGTGTGCCTGGTACTCCTTATGGTACGGTGACAGATACCGATGGCAATTTTTTCTTTTATGTCCCGGTAGAATGCAATTCGGTTCTTGTTTCTTATGTTGGCATGGACAGCAAGAGTGTGAACATAGCCAACAAAGAAAAGATAAAGATCGTGTTGTCGGAGAACAAGACGTTGCTGGGCGAAGTGGTGGTGACGGGCTACCAGACCATCTCCAAGGAGCGGGCCACGGGTTCTTTCACCAAAGTTACGGCGGATGATTTGAAGACCAAACGGTTGGACAACCTCTCGACGGCACTTGCCGGCGAGGTGGCGGGTTACAACGATGGCTTTATTCGTGGTGTCACCACCATGAACGCTTCCACCTCTCCACTTTATGTCATTGACGGTTTCCCAGTAGAGAAAACAAAGTTGACTGGTAATGGAAATGGTATCGAGGAAGACCTGCCCGACCTCAATATGGATGACATCGAGAGTATCACTGTGCTGAAGGATGCTGCTGCGGCATCTATCTACGGTGCTCGTGCAGCCAATGGTGTGATAGTTATTACTACCAAGAAATCTGCCGCCAAGGGCAAGACCAACGTCTCCTTCAATGCCTCGCTCACTTGGCATCCTTATTCTTATTATACAGGAAACCTTGCCAATTCTTCCCTCGTTGTAGATTTGGAGAAGGAATGGGCTGCCCAGAATCCCAACTTGACAGGGGAGGGCGTGCAAGATTATGCCAAGAACATGCTCGACGAGAATATTTATCCCAGCTCGGGCATCCGCTCCATCCTCAACTATTACGCTGGAAATATCTCCGAGAGCCAGATGAACAGCACCTTGGCTCAACTGGCTGCCAAGGGATACAACTACTACAAGCAGATGGAGAAGTATGCCAAGCGCGCCCCTCTGTACCAGCAGTACAATGTGAATATCGTAAACAACTCGGTGAACAACCTCTTCAAGGCTTCCGTGACCTACAAGCATGACACCCTGGAAGACAAGTACTCCAATAGTCAGTCGCTGGGAATCAACCTCACCAACAGCACGACCTTCACCAAGTGGCTCTCGCTCGACCTTGGTGCTTATCTCAAGGTAGGCGAGGATAACACGCAGGATTACAATGTGCTCTCGCCGGGCTATTCTGTCTTGCCATACGACGACCTCGTGAATGCCGATGGCAGCAACTACACCAAGCCGATGGCAGAAAGATATGATGCCAGTACATTGGGCATCTATAGCCAGTATGGACTCTACAACATGGATATTACTCCACTTGACGAGTTGAGTCGGCAGAAGACCACCAACAAGGAAATAGCACTCCGTACCTTTTCCCGGCTAAACATCCAACTTTTCCCCTTCTTGAAGTATGCGGCTAGTTTCCAGTATGAGCGTGCGTCTTATCGTGGCGAGGCTTGGCAGGACAAGGCATCGGCCAGCGTGCGCAGCACGGTAAACGACTTCGCCGAGGCTACCGACATGAACACCGTCGAGTTTAGAATCCCGTATGGCGACATCCTTAACCGCACCGACCAATATACCTCTGCCTACAATTTCCGTCAGCAGTTGAGCTACGACCAGACCTTCGACGGCGTACACAGCGTGACGGCTATCGTGGGTACCGAGACTATCCAAAACAAGCAGGAGTTGCATCGAAACAAACTCTTCAATTACGATTCGCAGATGCTTACCTCCAGCCTGGTGGACTACAACTCGTTGGTGAGTGGCGTGAATGGCGTGCTGGACTATAGTTCCATGATGGACACGGAACTCTCCGCCAGTTACGAGAACGTGAACCGCTATGTGTCGGTGTACGGCAACGCAGCCTATACCTACGATGACCGCTACAGCGTGACCGGCAGTTTGCGTTGGGACCGCTCAAATCTCTGGGGCACCAGTTCGAAATATCAGAACAAGCCCATTTGGTCGGTGGGAGCCAGCTGGATTATCAGCAAGGAGAAGTTCTTTCATGTGGATTGGATAGACTACTTGAAGCTTCGCATCTCCGATGGTATTTCAGGAAACGTGTCGAAGAACTCTGCCCCATACATGGTGGCTAGTTACAGCAACAATAGCCATGTGGGTGGCACACAAGGTTATGTTACCTCTCGTGCCAACCCATACTTGAGCTGGGAGAAAACCAACACGCTGAACATCGGCGTGGACTTCGCCATGTTCAAAAACCGTCTGACCGGTACCATCGAGTATTACAACAAGAAGGGAACAGACCTCTTGGCAAGCACCATGGGTAACCCCACTGAGGGATGGGGCTACAGCACCTACACCATCAACAACGGCGAGATGTACAACCGCGGTGTGGAAATCTCCCTCAGCGGCGAGATACTCCGTGCCAAGGACTTCTCCTGGCGCGCCAACATGACCTATGCCTACAACAAGAACAAGGTGACCTACGTCAACGTGAAGGCTCCAATATACATCTTGCAGCTCGACTATCCTTACGCTTATCCCATCGTGGGCAATGAGTACAACGCCATCTATGCCTACAAGTGGGCAGGACTGAGCGAGGAGGGACTCCCCCAGGTGTATGACGAGAATGGCGAAAAGGTAAGCGACCAGCCCACCACGCTCGATGCTATCGTGTATGCGGGAACAACCACTCCCAAGTACAGTGGATCGTTTGGTACGTCGGTGAGCTACAAGGACTTCGACCTAAGTCTGCAGTTCCTTTTCGCAGGTGGCCATAAGGTGCGCAATTCCAACCCTGCGTTCCTTCAGTGTTCCTACTCCAGCATCGGCTATATCTCCAATATCGCTGGAGCCAGCGCAGGCTTGGCCGACCGTTGGATGAAGGCTGGCGATGAGGCTCGCACCAATGTGCCAAAGGCTGTGTTTGCCGAGAGCGACTGGTCTGCTTCGTCACTGTACAACACCTATTATTATGCCGACATCAATGTGCTGGATGCCAGTTACATCCGCTTGAACAATATCTCCCTGGCCTATCATTTGCCCAAGTCGGTGTGTCGCTCGCTGCATATACAGAGTGCCCGCATCCAGACCAATGTGGAGAATCCGTTCTTCTGGGCCAAGAGCAAGCAAGCCAAGTATCAGCTGGGCGGTTACAACGCCACCAACTATGTGTTGGGCATTTATCTCAACTTCTAAAAATACAAGACGATGAAAAAGAAAATATTATATACCGTATTATTGCTGATGGGGATGACGACGGTGCTGTCCTCTTGCGACGACTATCTCAACATCGAGCCCAAGGGCAAGCGCATTCCCAAGGCTCTTGCCGACTACGAGGCTTTCCTTCGCTATGAGTATGGCACGCACCGCTTGCCGGTGCAGCAGGCCAACTACCTGCTCAACGACCAGTATCTCACCAATTCGTATGCCAGCTACTATCCCATGTACAAAGCGAACTACAATTGGGACGAAGAGACCGACCGCGCCTATTGGAACAACAGCGACGAGGGTACGTACTATGTAGCCTACGGAGCCATCAACACTTGCAACCTGATTTTGGAGGATGTGCCTAACACGACGGAAGGCACAGACAAGGAGAAAGCCGAGGTGATGGCTTACGCCAAGGTGCTGAGGGCGATGAACTACTTCAATCTCGCTAACTATTATGCCAACACCTACGAGGCTTCCACGGCGGCAACGAAACTGAGTGTGCCTCTGATAACTAGCAGTTTGCAAGATGCCGCCTATCGCCAGGCCACCATCCAGGAAATCTACGAATTCATCCTGAACGACCTAAACGGAGCTCTCGCAGACCTTCCCGACATGGGAACCACCATCCTGCACCCAGGCAAGGGGGCTTGCTACGCCATGCTTGCACGCACCTACTTGCAGATGATGGACTACGACAAGGCACTGGAGAATGCCAACAAGGCGCTCGCCATCAATGACAAGTTGGTGGACTGGGTGTCTTTCTACGAGGAGAACAAGGGAAAGATAGACCAGGAAAACGTGTATCCTTCCCTGCCCACACCGTTGGGCTTCGACTGTGTGGAGAATTACAACTTCAACTTTGGCGTGAGCAGCTATTCCTCTACCATCAGCAAGATTCCCGTGGCCAGGGCCGCAGGCTTCGAGGACGGCGACACCTACTTCCTGAGCAACTGGAAACAGAGGACGCAGGGTACAGAGACCTTCTATCAGGGAATGACCAATGGCAATATCAACGAGGGTGGCATGCGCACTGTGGAGCAGTATCTCATCAAGGCTGAGTGTCTGGCTCGTAAGGGACAGATCTCAGAGGCTATGGACGTGCTCAACCAGGTGCGCAAGACCTATATACTGCCAGAGAAGTATCAGCCGCTCGCTGCCGCCACCGAGGCTGAGGCCATCGCAAGCATCCGCCAGGCCAAGGACAACCAGCTCATCTTCTCCATCGTGCCTTTCGCCGATGCCCGTCGCTACAATGCAGAGGGTACTTACGCTTGCACTCTTACCAAGAAGGTGGATGGCAAGCAGGTGAGCCTCACTCCAACGTCACATCTCTGGACTTTCCCGTTCCCAAAGGGTGCTCTCGACAATCCTGGCAACGGAAGTTTTGTGCAGAACGTAGAGAAGTAATTCGACAAATATCAAAAACTCTCTCAAATAAAGAACAACAGAAATGAAGAAAAGAATCTTATCGATGTCACTGGCACTCCTCTCTCTCGTGAGTGCCAGTGCTCAGAAAGCCAACGAGAGTGTAGTGACCGCCACGATGAAGGGAATACCCGACGGAACGGAGTTGCAAGCCAAGTTGGCAGCCACTCACCGCGATGAAAAACCCTTGGCCACAGGCGTGGTGAAGAACGGCAAATGGACTGTTACGATTCCCATGACCGAGGCTCGCATGATCGGCGTAGGTCCAAAGGACAATCCGTTCACCTTTACTTATATGACCAAGGGAGGAGAGAACGTGCAAGTGTCTCTTTCTGCCAAGGATTATGGAGATGGCACCAACCAAGGTTATTATAGCGATGACGTGAAGGTTTCGGGCAGTGCCATGAACGATGAGTACACTGCAAAGATTGGAGCGGTGATGAAGAGCCTCGACAAGCTCTATGTTGACTATCATAAGGACGGCAAGGTCATCAATGATAAAATCGATGCGGCTTGGAAGGCCAAGGACCCAACCTTGGTGAAGCAACTCAAGGCTACGGAGGAATATAAGAAGTTTGAAGAGGCAGAAGGAAACTTCTTCAAAACCGTAGAGGCCACTTACAATAAGCTGTATGCCGACAACAAGGATTCTTGGTGGGGACCTTTCGCCATGCTCAACACCATGAGCTATTTCACCAAGGACAACAAGAAGGAGTGGGCGATGTTCTCCGATGCTGCCAAGAACAGTTTCTATGGCCAGTGCTTGAACGAGCAGATTAATCCCAAGACTTTCGAGGGAGAGGCTCTTCCGCAGTTCGACCTCCTGCAGGCGGATGGATCCAAGGTGAGCATGGCTTCTTGCGTAGAGGGCAAGAAGTATTACTTGGTGGATTTCTGGGCATCATGGTGCGGTCCATGCCGCAAGGAGATTCCTAATCTCAAGAAACTATATGAGTTGTATAAGGACAAGGGCTTGCAGATTGTGAGCGTGTCCATCGACCAAAAGGAGGATGCCTGGAAGAAGGCCTTGAACGAGGAGAAACTTCCTTGGCCCAATGGCCTTGACCGTGCTGACATTGCCACCGCTTACAAGGTTCGCTTCATTCCTGCCATCTTCTTGGTGGATGGAGCTACGGGCAAGTGCATCGCCGAGAATATCCGCGGAGCAGAACTTGCCATCAAGTTGGCCGAATTGTTCAAGTAAATCAAGGAGATAGGATATGATAATATGAGAAAGCCTCGTTGGGATTCACGAAGATTCCTAGCGAGGCTTTTGGCTATTTATGTTTTAGAATATCGGTTGCCCTATGCAACCGTTTGGAGCTTGGATATGAAGCATTGCGCAAACGGTAGCGGCAATGTCTGTCATATAATGGGGTTGCGTGCTTTCGCCGTGCTTGACATGCCATCCCATGAAAACCAATGGTATGTGGGTGTCGTAACCATTCCATGCCACGTGGGTGGTACCCCTGCTGTTCCAATACTCATAGTAGGCTGGCTTCAAAACGATCTGCACACCACCGCTGCGCTCACGGTTATAGCCATTGATGGCACGGAACTTCACGTCTTCGGGGATGCTTTCTGTGGCAGTCTTTTCCATGTCGAAAGCATATAGCATGTCTTTGTCTTTCTTCAAACGATCTACAACGATTTGCTTGATGGCGTTATAATCCAATCCGAGTGAGTCGATTTTTGCTGTTTCGAAGAACACCTGGTTGTTCATGATTGTCTTCACGAGCTTGCCGGCAGTAGGGAACTTCGCATTCAAGGCTTCGTCAAGATACTTGCTGGCAGCCTTTTTGTTCCAGATACCAGCTGGGATGCGCTGGTCTTGCAGGTAAGTGGCATTGTTGACACCACCATGGTCGGCACTGAGGAATACGAGATAGTTGCCTTTGCCCACCTTTTGGTCTAGATAATTAAAGAAGTCGGCTAGCGACTGGTCAAGGCGAAGATAGCAATCCTCGGTCTCCACGGCATTGATGCCCACTTGGTGGCCGATGTAATCAGTGCTGGAACAACTGACAGTCAGCATGTCGGTGTCTGTGTTCTTGCCGAGGTTTTCACCCTCGATGGCAGCCTTGGCGATGTCGAAAGTCAAGTTGCAGCCGAAAGGAGTGCTACGGATAATCTTGTAGCCATACTTCTTGTAAAGGGCAGGTAGGTCGAGAGGCAGCACAGCCTTTTCACCGTTTTCGATGCCGTTCTCGTAGTTGTTGTCATCGGCAGTGCTCTCTTTGTAGGAGTCGATAGGGTAGAGTGTCTCCCATTTCTTGGCGAGATATTTCTCTGGCAACTTTTGCTTGTTGAACTTGTTCACCCAGTCTGGCAACTTGTCCGTATAGAAGCTACTGGTGATAAACTTGCCGCTCTTGTCATCAAACCAGTAGGCGCCATTGGCATGATGACCTGCAGGAAGGATGGAAGCGCGGTCTTTGAGGGCTACGCCCACAACCTTGGAGCGGTTGTTGGTGGCCAGGCGAAGTTCGTCTCCAATGGTAGTTACCCACATGTTGCGAGGCGACATAAGTCCAGCCTTGCTGTCGGAGCCAATAGGTTTCACTGTGTTGTCATCGGTGCAATACACCTTTTTGCCGTCTTTCACGAAGGTATTGCCAGCGATGCCATGGATAGAGGGTACAGACCCCGTATAGATGGTGGTGTGGCCAATGGCGGTGACGGCAGGAATATAGGGGATGCGAGTATTCTCGCAGCTGAAGCCCTCGCCGAGCAGTCGTTTGAAACCTCCCTCGCCGTAGCGAGCGTAGTAGCGATAGAGATAATCCCATCTCATCTGGTCTATCACGATACCAACGACCAACTTTGGCCTTTCTGGTTGTGCTTGTGCCACTCCGCAGAAGGCGCAGAGTACAAGGATAAGTCTAAAGATTCTTTTCATGTCTTTATGTTTTGTAATATGTTTTAAAATCATTTGCAAAGGTACGATTAATTTGTTACAAAACAATGAAAAAGGAGTAAAAACTCTATGACTTACTTGATGTCCTGCGAAGGATGGGTATGGTTTGCCGAAAATTCTGCGTTTTTTAGACCTATCATTTGCCCGTATTAGAAAATAAAGTTGTACTTTTGCATTTGCTAAATGTACACGGTATGAAAAAAGCAACGTTATATACATTGTTGACTTTGATGCTTGTATCTCTTTTAGGCTCTTGCCGCCAAAGTCATAAGGAAGAATTGGACTTGGCTTATGTTCTTGCCAAGTCCAATCCAGATAGTGCCTTAGTATATTTGAAACACATCAACCAAGATAAACTTTCTGAGGAAGAGATGGCGAAGTATGCACTAGTCTATTACATGGCGCAAGACAAGTCGGGTTTGGGTGTAGATAATGATTCTTTGATTCGCATTGCGTATGATTGGTATGAAAAGAATCAAGGGGACTCGCTTTATGCTTTGTGCCTAAATTATATGGGTAAGTACTTCATGCTTAATGATAGCGTAGAACAGGCAAAAGTTTGTCTTGAGAAATCTTATAATTTGGCAAATAAGGCAGGAGACACTTATTTGGTTTCACTTTCATTAGATAAATTAGTGAGAATAGAGGGTGAATAGAATCCCTATAAAGCAATAGGTCTTGCAAAGGTTTTGATGAACGTCTATAGCAAGCACACAGAATTGCCACTTAAAAACAAGGTGTATGCTAGGCTTCGTTTAAGTACCAGTCTTATGGAGGTCGATAGTTTGCACGCAGCATTGAAAGAAAATTTATTAGCCCTCAATGATGCAAAAGTGTTGAATGACAGTGACATCATATCTGATGTCTGTTTAGATTTATCCTCCATTTATGGTGAACAAGGACAGAAAGACAGCTGCTTGTATTATGCAAAAATGGCATGTTCTCTAAGTAAAACAGATACTATAACTTGTCGATTGGCTTTAGCTTCTGCATTTTGTGATGTTGATTCTATAAAGGAAATGTTTATAGTTTTGAATGGTCTTAATCCCAACATAATGGAAGACAAAAATACCATTTCCTACTTAAAGGTAGTGGGAGCTATAAAAGCCAAGAATATAGATTTAGCCATTAACTATACCGATTCAGCAAACAATGATTACGATGACGCATATCGTAAAGCAATGCAAGGAAAATATACCTATTACTCCTCTTATATA
>CAVGEN010000038.1:0-44060 GCA_963628185.1 Waltera intestinalis
TCTACCTTTCTAGTTTATAAAACAAAAAAGTGTCTAGTCAAATCAGGAAAAGTCACTGCGTCGGGACGAAAAAGTTTTTCCCTCCCGACGCAGAAAATTTTCTCTCCCGACGGAATCCTTTTTACATCGGCAGAGTTTACTTCCAACCCAACGTTTTTGTAAAATAAATTCAAAATGCCGGCTTATGTTCGTTTGGTTCTTATATTTTGGGAAAACATAAGAACCAAACAAAGCTTACATGAAGTATTTCCTGTATTCACTCTCGAAATTAGGAGTGAAGACCTCCTTGCCCAAATTCTCCAAGATTTCATCCTTGGTCCAGAAACGACCACCAGCCAATTCTTCTTCGCTTGGCTTCACTTCTCCATCATACACGCAGCGATGCACATAGACGAGTTCTTTCTCCCTCTTGCTCTCAAACACATAATGTCCCATGGCAACCGGGGCGAAATCTGTAACACCGAGTTCTTCGCTCACCTCCCGATGCAATGCCTGCTCTACGCTCTCGCCCAAATCGACATGGCCACCACATGCAGTATCCCACTTGTCGGGCTGAATATCCTTCCACGCAGGTCGATGCTGGAGAAAAAGCTCCCCCTTACTATTAAATAGGTGTAGATGAACCACAGGATGCAAAATCTTACATCCATCATGGGCATGACCACGGCTGACAGCCCCCAAGATGTTGCCCATTTCATCCACTATCGGAAACTGTTCGTCTTTATTATCTTTCATCATTTTATCTCTTTGGCATATAAAAAATAAATGGCAAAAGCGTCTAACAACCAACGCCTTTGCCATTCAAGTTTATTTTAAATTTTATTTCCTTCCTTAGGGAAGACAACGGTCGGCTTGAAAGTCTTAGCCTCCTCGAAGTCCATGATGGCATACGCTATGATGATAACCGTGTCGCCCACCTGAACCTTGCGGGCTGCGGCACCGTTCAGGCAGATGCAACCACTTCCACGCTCACCCTTGATGATGTAAGTCTCCAGACGTTCGCCATTGTTGTTATCGACAATCTGAACCTTCTCGCCAGCTATCAAGCCGGCAGCATCCATCAAGTCCTCGTCTATCGTAATGCTACCCATATAATTGAGGTTGGCCTCTGTCACCGTCACGCAATGGAGCTTACTCTTCAATACTTCAATCTGCATAATCTATCCTTTATAACGAATATGGTCAATCAAACGAATTGGGGTCTTTCCACAATATACGGTAATACATCCCACCACATAGTCGCTGGCCTCCCAAGCATCCACATCCTGCAAGCTGTCGCCATCCACAATCTCGAAATATTCCACCTCCAGGCCGTCAACAGCATTGATGTCGGCCACCACCTTGTCGTGGGTTTCCCCGACTGTGTGGGACTTGGCATACTCCACGCTCTCCTTCAAAGCCTTGAAGATACTGGGGGCGATGGCACGCTCGTCGGCAGCCAGCAAGGTGTTGCGACTGCTCTTGGCAAGTCCGTCTTCCTCACGGATGATAGGGCATTCCACGATTTTCACATCACTGCCGATATACTTGACGAGCTGCTTGATGACAGCAATCTGCTGCCAATCCTTTTCACCAAAATAAGCACGAGTAGGACGCACGATATAGAAAAGGCGGCTCACCACCTGGCACACACCATTGAAATGCCCTGGTCGCTTAGCCCCCTCCATCACGGTAGAGACTGGCGGAAACTCGAAATGCCGATTATCTGGAGTAGGATACATCTCCTCGACCGAAGGAGCCAACACATAGTCGGCGCCACAAGCCTCCAAGAGCTTGCAGTCAGCCTCCAGCGTGCGAGGATAACGCTCCAAGTCGCCCTTGTCATTAAACTGAGTAGGATTCAAGAAAACTGACACCACAGTGACACCATTTTCCTTCACACTGCGCTTGACGAGAGAAGCATGCCCCTCATGAAGCGCACCCATCGTTGGCACTAAGCCGATTTCCTTTCCCTCCTTGCGAACATCGAACAGCTCGTTCTGGAGGTCAACAATCTTATTGAATACTTTCATCTTTTTAATCTGTTTTCGGGGTGCAAAATAACAACTTTTTTCTGAAATAAGAAAAAAATATCCTAAAAATATGCCTTTTCGAGGGGCAATTTCTTTGTTTTCCCTAAAAAAGTGCGCCTATCTGAACTTTTTTTTGTATCTTTGCACCTAATTCGAGAAGAATAAAATTAAAATTATGGCAAAGAAAGTATTATTCATCAATCAGGAGATTAGTCCATACGTAGCAGAAAGCCGCATGTCTATCATGGGTAAAGAATTACCTCAAAAAATGCAGGAAGCAGGTTTTGAGATTCGCACCTTCATGCCTAAATGGGGCATCATCAATGAGCGACGCGGCCAACTGCACGAGGTCATCCGCCTCTCCGGCATGAACCTCATCATCGACGACACAGACCATCCACTGATTATCAAGGTTGCCTCTATTCCGACAACCCGTCAGCAAATCTACTTCATCGACAACGATGATTACTTCAACAACCGACAGATGGGTACCGACGAAAGCGGCGAAGAGTACACCGACAATGGTGAACGTGCCATCTTCTATGCTAGAGGCGTGCTGGAGACTGTCAAGAAGCTCCGCTGGCAACCAGACGTCATCGTCTGCCAAGGATGGATGAGCGCGGTGGTGCCGCTCTACATCAAGACGGCATACGCCGAGGAGCCTTCATTCGCCAACTCCAAGGTTATCGTCTCATTCTACAAGGACGAGCTGAAAAACGAGTTGGGAAGCAACTTCAAGCAATGCGTAGCATTCCGCGACGCAAAGGCAGAATTGCTCGACTGCTACAAGACCGACTTCAACTTTGAGGAGCTGGGCAAGATGGCCATCGACTACTGCGACGGTCTCGTGGAAGGTGAAGAAGGTGTCAACGCCAACTTGGTTGACTATGCCAACGAGAAGAAGAAGCCTGTGCTTGCATTCCCTGGCGACGATTTCAGCAAGGCATACAAGGACTTCATCGACCAGGTTTGCCCTGACGAAGATTAAGAAGGTATTTAACTTCAAATAACACAAATGAAACTTTTCAAACTGACAGCATTTATTCTGGCAGCCTTCTCCATGGTTGCCTGTGACGACACCACCGACACCATCGGATCGTCAGTCACAAATGATGTAGATAACCTCACGATTACAGATGCGACATTCAACGTCACCACTCGCTCGCTGTCTGCCGACTCTGTTTTAAGCAAGACCAACAAAGGTATCATCGGAAAAGTGAGAGACCCGGAGACTGGCACTTACCTGACTGCCGACTACATGACGCAGGTGGCTCCGCTATCCACTTTCTCCCTCGACACCCTGCAATATATCAAAAATGCCAACAACGGGGAAGTGATAGCAGACTCATGCTTCCTTTTGGTGAGCTACGAGAGCACATACGGCGACACGTTGGCACCGATGAAGGTTACAGCATACGAGATGGAAAAGGCGATGCCCGAGAACAGAAACTATTACTCCAACTTCGACCCCATGGCAGAAGGGTATGTGAGCCAAGAGAACATGCACTCACAAGCCAACTACACCTTGTCGAAGGCTACGGGCAACTTCAAGATTTACCTCAACAAGCCATACACCGCCAAGGATGGAAAGACCTACAACAACTATGGCACTTACATCATGCACACTTTCATAGATCATCCGGAGTATTTCAAGACCAACTATGAGTTCATGAAAAACGTGTGCCCTGGCTTCTACATCAAGAACGAGGGAGGTATCGGAAATGTTGCCAATGTATGGAATACCGAGTTGCAGTTCTACTGGACTCGACAGAAGACGGTAAAAGCCTCCGACGGCGTAACCGACAGCACTGTCGTGGGATATGGATTCAATCGTTTCGATGGTACAGAAGAGGTGTTGCAGACCAACAGGATTGCCAACGACATCAACTCCATCAAGAAGTTGGCTGCCGACGAGACTTGCACCTACCTGAAGTCACCTGCAGGACTCTTTACCGAGGTGACCTTGCCTGTGGACGAAATCTTGAAGGGGCACGAGAACGACACGCTGAACACAGCCACCGTCGTATTCCCCAGGTTGAACAATGAGGTGAGCAACGACGAATATACATTCGACACACCAACATACATCTTGATGCTGCCAAAGGATAGTCTCTACTCTTTCTTCGAGAATGGTGATGTCATCGACAGTAAGACCTCGTTCTATACATCTTATAATAGCACCAACAAGAATGCTTACACCTTCAACAACATCAGCAACTTGATTACGGCGATGCGCCAGAACAAGGGAAAAAGCGAGAATTGGAACAAGGCTGTACTCGTGCCAATAGCCATCTCTACTGTGAAAGAGAACCAATCGACTGTTATCAGCAAGATTACTCACAACATGGCATTGACCTCCACCAAACTTGTAAAAGGCACTGACGATTACTCTTCTGACGGGAAGACACCGACAGGTCCTATCCAAATCAAGGTCATCTATAGTAAGTTTAAAGAGAAATAAGCGATGGAAGACAATTTCCTGGAACGTCATCGGGAGCAGTATGAAGCACGCAAGGCTGCGTGGCTCCGCAAAAAGAAGCACTTCCCCAAGATAAAAGGTGGAAGAGCTGTTCCGCAAAAGCCCGACGACGAAGCATTATAAAATATAAAAAGAAGCGGAAGAATGGAGACCAACCTCTCTTTTCTTCCGTTTCTTTATTCCTGACTATCAGGTTTTCTACTTCTCTACCCTATCACAGAGAACTTGGCAAACTTCAAGAGCAACTGTTTCCTGCCCGAATTGACAAACTCTACAGTTGCCTTGGCATTCTCGCCAGTTCCTTCAACTTTCAAGACAGTCCCGACACCAAAACGCTGATGCTCTATCTTCACCCCTTCACGAAGGCTTCCACCGATAGCAGGAGCATTTCCGTTGGCAGGAGCAACAGGATTATCCTTCCCCATTATCCTTCGAGCGGCATTCACAGCCCTAACAGGTTTGAAGTTCGACTCCGAGCTATAGCTTGGCTTGGGGTCTGCCATGAATTGCGAAGCCACAGGCTTGGCATTCTGATACCCTCTTCGGAGTTCAGGCAGCCCATCATCTTTCCACGAAGACGAAGAGCGACTACTTCGCTTCTCTTCATCCTCCAAAAGAGAAGGGTCTATCTCGTCAATGAATCGGCTAGGATTGTCAAACTCCATCTTGCCGTAACGGAACCGATTCTTGGCATTCGTCAAGATACAATGCTTCTCCGCACGGGTGATGGCAACATAAAGCAAGCGGCGCTCCTCCTCCAGTTCGTGAATGGTAGATGAAGCCATGGGGCTGGGGAAGATATTCTCCTCCAAGCCTACCACGAAAACCGTCGGGAACTCCAGACCTTTGGCGGCATGAACCGTCATCAGCGATACCCGTGGAGCGTCATCGTCGCCCTTGCTGTCCAGGTCGGAGATCAGCGCCACGTCCTGCAGGTAATCCGTCAAGAACACTTCCGACTCACGTCCTTCCTCCTGTCGCTCAGCCACAAAAGTCTGCATACCACTGAGGAATTCCTCCAAGTTTTCCTGCCGGGCAACATTGTCCGCATCCTTGCCTCCATTGAAGATGTCAGCACTGATGCCACTCTCCTGGATGATGTTTTCGCCTAGGTCATAGATGTTGAGAGAAGAAGCCTTCTCGGTGAAACCGCTGATCATCAGGCGGAACTTATCCAACTTAGCCAGCGCACCATTGTTGACAGCCAGCCCATAACGTGTGGGGGCACAGATAGTCTCCCACAGGCTCGTCTGGTTGTCATGGGCGCAAGCTATAATCTTGTTGATGGTCGTAGCCCCGATGCCACGGGTCGGGTAATTGATGATACGCTTGAACGCCTCCTCATCATCAGGATTCGCCACCAGCCGGAAATAGGCGATCACGTCCTTGATTTCCTTGCGCTGATAGAAGCTCAATCCGCCATAGATGCGATAAGGAATACCCTGTTTGAGAAACTCCTCCTCGAAGCTGCGGCTTTGCGCATTGGTGCGATAGAGGATGGCGAAGTCACTGTATTTGCAACCATCCTGTCGCTTGATGCGCCTGATGTCGTTGCCCACGATGAGGGCTTCCTCACGGTCGCTGTAAGCAGGCTTGTACAAAATTTTCTCTCCTTTCGCATTCTCGCTGAACACCTCCTTGGGAATCTGGTTCTTGTTGTGCTTGATCAAGCTGTTGGCAGCATTCACGATAGTCTGCGTGCTACGGTAATTCTGCTCCAGCTTGAAGAGCTTGGCATCGTCGAAGTTGCTGCGAAACCGCAGGATATTGTCAATCCTCGCACCACGGAAACTATATATGCTCTGGGAGTCATCGCCCACTGCACACACCCGTTGTTTCTCCTTGCAAAGCTGCATCACGATGTTCATCTGCACATGGTTGGTGTCCTGATACTCATCCACCAAGATGAAGTCGAACCTGTCGGCGTATTTCTGCCGAATGTCCTCATGGTCGCGAAACAACTGATATGTTAACACCAACAAGTCATCGAAGTCCATGGCGTTCGCCTGCTTGCACCTTTGCACATAGAGCGCATAAATCTTCCCCACTTCCGGCATACGGGCACGAAGGTCACTCTGGTAGGTATCTGAGTCGTCGAGGTAAGATTGTGCATTCACCATGTTGTTCTTCGCCCTCGAAATCTTGGCATGTACGGCGGCTGGCTTATACACTTTTTCGTCCAATCCCTGCTCCTTGATGATAGCCTTGAGCAAAGAACGAGAGTCCGTCTCATCGTAAATCGTGAAATTATTGTTGAAGCCGATATGTTCCGCCTCCGCGCGAAGGATACGAGAGAAAATGCTGTGGAAAGTGCCCATATAAAGATGAGCAGCCAAGTCGCCCCCCACCAATTTTCCGATACGTTCCTTCATCTCCCTGGCAGCCTTGTTGGTAAAGGTCAATGCCATGATGCTCCAAGGTTTCACGCCTTGCTGCAAGAGATAGGCAATCTTATAGGTGAGCACACGAGTTTTTCCTGAGCCTGCGCCAGCGATGACAAGCGAAGGTCCGCCGATATATTCCACAGCCTGACGCTGCGCCTCATTCAAGTCTTTCAGTAAATCCATCATTTTTTCAATGTTAAGTGTTGAATGTTAAATGTTAAATTAAGAGAGAGATAGACAACTTTCTGAAAAGTCTTGTCCGACATCTCAACATTTAACACTTAACATTTAACATTAAAACCAATTTATTTCCCCTTATATCCACCTACGGCAGTCTTCGGATCGACATCCTCCCCTTCCTTTGGAAAAGCAGGAATGAAACGCATCTCATGCTCTATCTGGTGCTGGCGTTTCTTCATGTAGGCACTGGGATATTGGGAGTTGAACTTTCGGGGGTTAGGCAATGTGGCGGCGATGAGCGCACACTCACTGCGAAACAAGTCGGCAGCCTTCTTGTTGAAATGATACTCTGCCACAGCATCGACACCATAGATGCCGTTGCCCATCTCGATGCTGTTGAGATAGACCTCCATGATACGTTGCTTGCTCCACATCATCTCAATCAAAAAGGTGAAATACACCTCGAATCCCTTGCGAGTCCAGGAACGGCCCGGCCAGAGGAACACGTTCTTTGCCGTCTGCTGACTGATGGTGCTGGCACCATGCACCTTGCCACCCCGGGCATTGTTGCGCGCCGCATTCTGGATGGCCCCGAAGTCAAAACCATGGTGCTTCAAAAATCGAGAATCCTCACTCGCCATCACTGCCACAGGCATATGAGGTGAAATCTTGTCCATCGACACCCAATGATGATGGAGCGTAATGCTCTCTCCACCACCCACTTGCTGGAAGCAACGGATGACCATCAAAGGCGTGAGACAGACGGGAATAAAACGGTAGGCTACAACAGCAAGAATGGTGGTACTGAAAAACAGCACCACCACCCATTTGATTATATTTCTGATTCTCTTCAGTATCATTAGATGATAACCTTAATTTGTTCAGAATATCGGGTTTCTTACCCCATTACTGCAAAGTACCATTGTTGGCAGCGTTCACCATGGCCTGGGAAGCGTACATGTAAACCTCCACACGGCGGTTTGCCTGGCGACCAGCCGCTGTCGTATTGTCTGCCACAGGGTTGGTAGAACCCAATCCCTCAACCGACTTAATCTGACTTGCGCTAACGCCGCAAGATGTAAGATAGCTATATACTGACTTAGCACGATTTTCGCTCAAAGGCAAGTTGATGCCGTCGTTACCTGTATTGTCGGTATAACCCTGGATAGCAACCTCGCAGTCAGTATTGCTCTTCAAGACTGTAGCAAACTTAGCCAAGTCTGACTTTGCGTTGGAGTTCAAGGCATACTTGTTGGTCTGGAAAAGGATACCTGAGTCGAATGTTACCTTTACGGCAGCCAAACCATTGGCGTCAGTAACCTGCTCTACCTGTGCATTCTCGACAGCCTTAGCCTGTGCAGCCACCTTGTCCATGTGCTTGCCGATCAAAGTGCCAGCAGTACCACCGACAGCTGCGCCAATAGCAGCACCTACAGCAGCACCAGTACCACGATGGCTATTATTCAACAAACCACCTACGATAGCACCGAGGGCAGCACCCGCACCTGAACCGACTGCAGCGCCAGTACCAGTCTTAGTTGCACAACTTCCGAAAACGAGCAGCATAGAGAGTGCCGCAGCAGTAAATTTCATCTTTTTCATATTCAAATTCTCCTATAATTTTGTAATTTAAGTGCAAAGATAACGCTTTTTTCTCCAATATGGAGTTTTTTCTAATATTTTTTTGTATTTTTGCATGCAAAATTAAACGTATTTGGTGAAAAAGCCAAGGGGAAACACCTAATTTGATACGGAAAATCCCTAATTGGCACGTAATTTCACGACACAAGCGGCAGGTCATCGACATGCCCCACCATACACCTTATTATATATAGGAAATTATAACGAAAATAACAGAATAACAAAAATGGCTAAAGAACTTAAGAATTTGACCAAGCGTGCCGACAACTACAGCCAGTGGTACAACGACTTGGTCGTAAAGGCAGACCTCGCTGAACTCTCGCCAGTCCGTGGTTGTATGATTATCAAACCATACGGCTATGCTATCTGGGAGAAGATGCAGCAGCAGCTCGACAAGATGTTTAAGCAGACAGGTGTACAGAACGCATATTTCCCTCTCCTCATCCCGAAGAGTTTCTTCTCTCGCGAGGCTGAGCACGTGGCAGGTTTCGCCAAGGAGTGTGCCGTCGTGACCCACTACCGCCTTCGCTCTACCGAGGATGGCAAGGAAGTGGAGGTTGACCCTAGCGCAAAGCTCGAAGAGGAGTTGATTATCCGCCCTACTTCAGAGACTATCATCTGGAACACCTACAAGAACTGGATTCATTCTTGGCGCGACCTCCCTATCCTCTGCAACCAGTGGTGCAACGTGATGCGATGGGAGATGCGCACTCGTCCTTTCCTCCGCACATCCGAGTTCTTGTGGCAGGAAGGCCATACCGCTCATGCCACCAAGGAAGAGGCCGAGGCTAAGGCACAGGAGATGCTGAAGGTGTATGCCGACTTCGCAGAAAACTACATGGGCGTACCTGTGCTTCAGGGCGTGAAGAGCGAGACCGAGCGTTTTGCCGGCGCATTGAACACCTATACCATCGAGGCGATGATGCAGGACGGCAAGGCTCTCCAGAGTGGTACTTCCCACTTCTTGGGCCAGAACTTCGCCAAGAGTTTCGACGTTACTTACTTGAACAAGGAAAACAAGCCAGAGTATGTGTGGGCTACTTCCTGGGGTGTATCTACCCGCTTGATGGGTGCCCTCATCATGGTTCACAGCGATGACAACGGTCTCGTGCTTCCTCCAAAGTTGGCACCTATCCAGGTGGTTATCATCCCTATCAACAAAGGCGAGGAGCAGTTGGCTCAGATCACAGCCAAGTTACAGCCTGTCATCGACCAACTTCGCGAGTTGGGCATCAGCGTGAAGTATGACGACAACAACAACAAGCGTCCTGGCTTCAAGTTTGCCGACTATGAGCTGAAGGGTGTTCCTGTACGTCTCGCCATGGGTGGTCGTGACTTGGAGAACAACACCATCGAGATTATGCGCCGCGACACCTTGGAGAAGGAGAACGTTAGCTTCGACGGCATCGTAGATCGCGTGAAGGATATGTTGGAAGACATCCAGAAGAACATCTTCGAGAAGGCTCGTTCTTATCGTGACGCTCACGTGTATGAGTGCGACAACTACGAGGAGTTCAAGGAGCGCGTGAAAGACGGCGGTTTCTTCCTCTGCCACTGGGACGGCACTGCCGAGACCGAGGCGAAGATCAAGGAAGAAACACAGGCTACCATCCGTTGCGTGCCTTTCGCTTACGAGCAGACTCCAGGCGTGGATATGGTAAGCGGCAAGCCTTCCGTGGCTCGCGTCATCATCGCCAGAAGCTACTAAACGCATGATATGGAATATAAAAAGGTGGGCTTACAAACCCACCTTTTTTGTTTTCCCTTTTGACAATTAGCAACAACTCTTTAAATATTCCGCACACATTTCGGCGCAACGTTCCCCATCGACGCCAGCCGAGACGATACCGCCTGCATATCCAGCCCCTTCACCACAGGGGAAGAGACCTTGGATGCGCACATGCTGCAACGTCTCACGGTCACGCACGATACGAACAGGAGAAGAAGTGCGGGTCTCTGTAGCTATAAGAATAGCCTCGTTGGTCAAGAAACCATGGGCATTCTTGCCAAAGGTCTTGAAACCTTCCTGCAAACGCTTGCTCACGAAACCAGGCATCCAAAAGTGCAACGGACTACTTAACAACCCGGGCGCATAACTGCTCTTCGGCAAGTCATAGCTCAAGCGATTGTTTACGAAATCAGCCATTCGCTGCGAAGGTGCCGTCTGTTTCATATTACCTTGTTGCCAACATAGGCTTTCCAATATTTGCTGGAAGTACATCATATTGAGTGAAGAGTGAAGAGTGAAACGTGAAGAATCCTCTTGCTTCTTCAATTCCATTTCTTCCAACGTATCTCTATGATCATTCACGAACGCCTCCACATCCTCAGGATGCGTCTCCACGACCATGCCCGAGTTACTCCATGCCGTACCACGGTTGCTAGGACTCATGCCGTTTACCACCAACTGTCCCGGGCCTGTGGCGGCAGGGATGACAAAACCACCGGGACACATACAAAAACTATAGACACCACGCCCATCCACCTGGGTCACAAAGCTATACTCTGCCGCAGGAAGATACTTGCCACGTCCATTCTTATTATGATATTGTATCTGGTCGATGAGATGAGAAGGATGCTCCAGACGCACACCTACCGCAATACCCTTCGCCTCAATATCAATCTTGGCTGAAGCAAGATAACGATAGACATCACGCGCACTATGCCCCGTGGCAAGGATGACCGGTCCGCGATAGGTCTCCTCCGCACCCGTGACGAGATTCACGGCTTCTACACCTATCACCTTGTCGGTTGCCGCACACTCAGGAGCCATCACCTTGGTGTCGCTCTCCAACATCAGGCGCACCATCTTGGTCTGGAAATGTACTTCTCCGCCACACCTGATGATGGTGTTGCGCATATTCTCGATGACACGAGGCAACTTGTCGGTTCCGATATGGGGATGAGCATCGGCAAGGATATTCGTATTGGCACCATGTTGGCAGAACACGTTGAGTATCTTATCGACGTTTCCACGTTTCTTGCTTCGCGTATAGAGTTTGCCATCGCTGTAAGCACCTGCGCCACCCTCTCCGAAACAATAGTTGCTCTCGCTATCCACCTTCTGCGTCTTGGTGATATTACTCAAATCTTTCTTGCGCTCACGCACATCCTTTCCTCTTTCGAGCACGATAGGACGGTAGCCCAACTCTATCAATCGAAGTGAAGCGAAAAGTCCGCCAGGTCCTTCGCCCACCACGATGACACGAGGCTTTCCGCTCACATCAGGGTACTCAGTATGCACATACTGGTCATCTTGTGGAAACTCATTGATGTAAGCCCTCACCTTCAGATTGACAAAGATGGTTCGCTGACGAGCATCGATGCTGCGCTTCAGCACGCGCACTTGGTTCAGCGTCCTTACATCAAGTCCTTTCTCCTTGGAAAGGTAACTCTTGATACCTTCCTCGCTTGCTGCCTGCTCAGGCAGAATTCTTATCTGATATTCTTGAATCATTTTTCTGGAGTTAAGGAGTCAGGGAGTCAAAGGAGCTAAGACAAGCACCCTGTTCTTCCCGAACCCATTTCGTTTAAACTTCCATTTCCACCAGTACCTCCAATGTGTCTAGGCTATACATCGTGAACTTGCCGTCTTCGAGCGTAGCAAATGTCGGCACGTTGCCCCCCTTGGGGAAGGTGATGCTGCCCGTATTCACCACAGCCCGATGGATGGCAGGTTTGCCCTCCTGCAAAGAAGGCACATCAACATGCGACAACTCCCAAAGATGAGAATGCCCGTAGATGATGGCATCGTAAGGGCCCTTAGGCATATTCTCCTTATTATATATATGTCCGTGGGTCAAGAGATAACGTTTGCCGCCTTCCACCAGTAAGGCGTAAGTCTCCATGATAGGGAAATCGAGCAACATCTGATCAACCTCGGCATCACAGTTGCCACGTACGGCTATGATTCGGTCGGCCAAGGCATTCAGACGTTCCACAATACCCTTGGGGTCGATACCCTCGGGAATGCGATTGCGGGGTCCATAGTTGATGATGTCACCCATGATGCACATCATGTCACACTTTTCTTTCTCGAAGAAGTCCAGCACCTTCTCCAAGGCGGGCAAACAGCCATGTATATCAGAAAACAATAAGTATTTCATACAGTTCATTTCTTTAAATCAGATGAAAAATCAAGTAAGAGAGAAAACCTATAAAGTGCCATATTCTTCAGAATAGCGAAGCATCTGGTGCTCATAGCTCTCCGTATAATCGAGATTAACACGAGTAATATTGCCATCGGCATCATACTCCAATTTCATCCACGGATTGATGAAGCCCTTGTAAGGAGCCAAGTCTAGTTTCTTATAACGCTCCAGTATCTCATGGTGCAAATCGGCATCTATGTTGACTCCATATTTTTCCACCATCAACCGGGCTGCATCATAGTCTCCTTCACTCTTGATGCGCTGTATCTCAGCCAACAGTTCGGCAAAGGCATCACGAAGACGCTGGTAGTCGTTGATTTGCACGAAGGTCTTGCCGTTCTTCTTCACAAGCTCCACAGCCGGGGAGGCATGCTCCAAAGTCCAATTAGCGATAAGGGCACGATTGCGCATGTGCGCCTCCTCTATCTTATCTCCCTCCTTGATGCGGATGCACTGTGTGAGCAATCCATTCATCAGATAGGTATAATACTGCGCCTTATATGCCTCGTCATCAGGAACCAGTCCTAGCTCCACGAGTTTGTGGTCGGCCACATAATACAATCCAAACAAGTCGGCACGAGCCTCTTCTATCGTGTTACCGTATGCCTTCAAGGCATCTGGGTCTGTCCCGGGCAGAAGTTGTCCACTTCCATGCCCCAGGCACTCATGCAAATCAGTATGCAAATCATCAGTGATATCACCATACTGCCCTATCAGTTCAACGGTAGCAGAGTCAACAACGAATTCGTCACGGAATCCATTACCTTGGGCAGCCTTATTATAAGCTTCGGTCAAATTACCAATGGTGACGCTCTTCGACCCATGCATCTCACGAATCCAGTTGGCGTTAGGCAAATTGATGCCGATGGCAGAAGCAGGATACTCGTCCCCTCCGAGCATGGCGGCGCAGATTACATTGGCAGTCACGCCCTTTACCTCAGGTTTGCGGAAACGAGGATCTACAGGAGAATGATCCTCAAACCATTGTGCGTTCTGACTGATTGTCTGAGTACGACGTGTCGCCTCCATATCCTTGTATTCCACGATACCTTCCCACGTACCCTTCAGTCCGAGAGGATCGCCATACACCTCTATGAAGCCATTGATGAAATCAACCATACCCTCATGTTGCTCCACCCATGCGATGCTATACTTGTCGAAATCAACCAAATCACCCGTATGGTAATATTTGACAAGCATGTCGATGACACAACGTTGTTGCTCATTCTCAGCGTATTTCTGAGCCTTTCGCAGCCAAGAGACAATCTCCTTGATAGCCTCGCCATACATGCCATCCTCAGTCCAAACCTTCTCCACCAACTCGCCGTTCCGCTTCATCAGCTTTGAGTTCAAGCCATACGAAGGCGGTGTCGCATCATCAGGATTCTTCATCTTGCCATAGAACAGTTCCACCTCTTCTTGGGTCACATCTTCATAAAAATTGCATGCGGAAGATGCCACGAGGTCTTCCCCCTCCGCTAAGTTCACACGCTTGGGGAGCACCTTCTCGTCAAAGATGACAGGCACCAATTCGCCAAGCAAGTCCTCCTTAGACTCCCCCCGCTTGATGGGCAAAGTTTCATCGGGAAGGCTGCAAACCACATCACAGAAAAAATGCTCGGAAAATCCCGGGCTAAACTTTTCACAACCATAATGATGATAAATGCCACTCGAAAACCACACTCGCTTGAGATAAATCTCGAAGGCCTTAAAATCCTCGGTGCTACGGTCTCCCTCATAATGCAACAAGATAGCCTCCAACGTTTTCCGAATACGAAGATTGTACTTACCCTGCTGGTCGAACGTTATGTCTCGCCCCATCAGTGTGGCCTTGGCCAAATAGTATATATACAACTGCTGCGAAAGCGACAAATCCTCGAAACCATTCAACCGATAACGCAACATCTGCAAGTCGGCAAAACGTTCGTCGCTATATTGGAAGTCCTCATTATGCTTGCTCATAATTGTTGATTTTATTGATTATATGGTGCAAAAGTAGTAACTTTATCCGAAATAATCAAATAAAAAAGCACTTTTTTGGAGAAAAAACTGTACCTTTGCACGAAATTCATGCGAAATGCAGATAAAAGAGATATTAAAAAACTATTTCGGATATGACACCTTCCGCCCAAACCAGGAAGCTATTATCCAAGAAATCATGCAAGGCAACGATTGCCTTGTGTTGATGCCTACAGGTGGTGGCAAAAGTCTTTGCTATCAGATACCGGCATTGGCTCTGCCAGGCACCGCCGTGGTCATATCCCCACTCATCAGTTTGATGCACGACCAAGTGGAAGCCCTTAAAGCAAACGGCATTCCCGCCGAAGCCTTAAACAGCGGCAACGACATGACTGACGAGACTCTCATCCGCCGCAGGTGCGAGTCGGGCGACTTGAAAATCATTTATGTTTCCCCCGAGAAACTGCTGAGCGAGATACCTTATTTATTCAGCAACATCAAGATTTCTCTCTTTGCCGTGGATGAAGCCCATTGCATCAGCCAGTGGGGCCACGACTTCCGCCCAGAGTATTCGCAGCTAGGCTTGCTGCACGAACGCTTCAAGGGTGTGCCTGTCATGGCACTCACGGCAACAGCCGACAAGATAACGCGACAGGACATCGTACAGCAACTCCACCTCAACGGGAAGACTTTCATTAGTAGTTTCGACCGTCCCAACCTGAGTCTTTCGGTGCGCCACGAGGGAACAAAGAAGGAAAAACTCAAGTTCATCTATCGCTTCATCGCCAAGCATCCAGGGGACGCCGGCATCATCTATTGCCTCTCACGCAAGAACACAGAACTGGTGGCGGAGGAGCTGAAAAAAAACGGCATCAATGCCGCCGCTTACCATGCGGGACTTCCCAACGAGGAACGTGCTTCTGTGCAAGAACGCTTCAAGATGGACCAGATACAAGTGGTCTGTGCCACCATTGCCTTCGGCATGGGCATCGACAAAGGCAACGTGCGATGGGTCATCCACTACAACATGCCTAAGAGCATCGAAAGTTTTTACCAGGAGATCGGGCGTGCCGGACGAGACGGCGCCCCTGCCGACACCATCCTTTTTTACTCGATGGCCGACATCATCCAACTGCGTAAATTTGCCGAGGACAGCGGTCAACGAGATGTCAACCTGGAGAAACTACAGCGCATGGAGGAATATGCGGAGTCGAGAATATGCCGCCGACGCATCTTGCTCAACTACTTCGGAGAAACATCTTCAAAGGATTGCGGACATTGCGATGTATGCGCCAACCCACCACGCACGTTCAACGGAACAATACTCACCCAGAAAGCATTGAGTGCCATCGTGAGAACCCATGAGAAGGTTCATGTAGGACAATGCATAGAAGTGCTCCGTGGCATACATTCTCCCAACGTGGTGCGCAATCAATACAACGAACTGAAGACCTTCGGCGTTGGCAGAGACGTGAGCGTAAAGGATTGGCAAAATTATCTGCTCCAAATGATGCAGATGGGATTTTTCGAGATAGCCTACAATGCCAACAACGTGATGAAGGTGACAGAACTAGGCTGGAAGGTGCTAAAAGGCGAGCATCAAGTGTCGCTTGCTGTCATCCAGCATAAGGACACGACACCACAGGTTCATGCACAGAGAGTACAGATTCGGGCCTCAGCCAACAAGTCGGAGAACCAAGAGCTCTTCGAGCGACTACGCAAGTTGCGCAAGGAACTCGCCGACGAGCAAGGTTTTCCACCTTACATCATCATGTCAGACCAGTCGCTGCACGAGTTGGCAAGAGTAAGGCCCAAAAACATCGAGGCGTTCGGACTCATCCATGGCATCGGCGACTTCAAAAAGCAAAAATATGGCGAGATATTTCTCAAAGTCATCAATCGCTACAAGAACCTATTTGAGGTGTGAAACCATGCAACAAAGAAAAGTTATAACTCAATATAAAAAATGACAATGAAATTCATAGGAATCATACCAGCTCGTTACGCTTCGACACGTTTTCCGGGCAAACCATTGGCCATGTTGGGAGGCAAGCCTGTCATCCAACATGTATATGAGAAAGTAGCAGCCTCTTTGGAGGAAGCATACGTTGCAACCGACGATGAACGTATTTTCAATACCGTCGTTGGTTTCGGCGGCAAGGCTGTAATGACTCGCACTGACCACAAAAGTGGCACAGACCGCATCGAGGAAGCCATTGAGAAGATTGGTGGCGACTGGGACATCATCGTCAACGTGCAGGGCGACGAGCCTTTTGTTGCCAAGAGCCAACTGGAAACTATCTGCCATTGCTTTGACGACACCAACACACAGATAGCCACTCTCGGCAAGGCTTTCACCAGCATGGAGGCTGTGGAGAATCCGAACAGTCCGAAAATCGTGATCGATAATCAAGGATTTGCCATGTACTTCTCCCGCAGCATCATTCCTTTTGTAAGAGGCAAGGAGAAGACAGAGTGGCTTGTCCACTACCCTTTCCTCAAACATCTGGGCATCTATGCCTACCGCAAGGAAGTGCTCCGTGAGGTAACACAACTTCCACAAAGTTCGCTCGAAATCGCAGAGAGCCTGGAGCAGCTCCGTTGGTTGCAGAACGGATACAAAATCAAGGTGGGAACTACCGACGTAGAAACTGTGGGCATCGACACCCCCGAAGACCTGGAAAGAGCCGAGGAGTTTTTGAAAACCCAACTTAAATAAGAGGGATTACTCTTCCCACCGGGAAAAGAAACTCGCCTATAACAAATTTACAGCAAACATGATTGAAAAAGTCAAGAATTTCATCAAACAAAACAAACTACTCAAGAAGCGTGCAACATATCTAGTGGCACTTTCTGGTGGAGCGGATAGCGTTGCCTTGCTATGTGTACTTCAAGAGCTAGGATACAAACTGGAAGCTTGCCACTGCAACTTCCAGTTACGCGGCGAGGAAGCCGACAGGGATGAGGAATTCTGTGTCAACCTCTGTCAGCAGCGCAACATCCCACTCCATCGCATCCACTTCGACACCAAGACCTACGCCAAGGTACACAAAGTGAGCATCGAGATGGCAGCACGCGATTTGCGCTACCAATATTTCCATCAACTGAAAAACGACATCGAGGCTGAAGGCATCTGCGTAGCTCACCATCAAGATGACAATGTGGAGACTATCCTCATCAACTTGATACGAGGCACAGGATTGAAAGGACTTACAGGTATTACAGCCAAGAATGGCGAAATCATACGTCCCCTACTCTGCGTTGATAGACAAACGATCCAGCAATATCTCTCAGCAAATGGACAGAAATACGTCATTGACAGCACCAACCTTGTCGATGATGTCGTACGAAACAAGATTCGCCTCAACGTCATTCCCCTACTGAAGGAAATAAATCCCGCAGTCTGCAGAAGCATCAGCAATACCGCCCACTACCTAGAAGAAGCCTACAAGGCAATAGGCGATTTACGGGAAGAAGCACAATGCCCCGACCTCATCGAAGGCACAGAATCAGTAACCATCGACACGTCGAATTTCGTACATATAGACAAGGATTGGATAGAATCACAAAGCAGCCCTGAATTCACCTTGTTCACCGCCATCAGTCCTTATGGATTTTTTGGAGATGTCATTGAAGAAATACTCGGATCTTTCTGTAAAGTTGGCAAAAAATGGGAGTCGGCAACTCACCAACTGGTTGTTGACAGGAGAGACTTGCTAGTTAAGAAAAAGCAACCGGATACATTCAATGTGATGAAACTCCCAGAAACAGGCACTTATCGGTTGCCTTGCCAAAGCGTGAAATTCGATTACGATGAGTATTTCGACATAGGTTGGGACCCTTATGAGTTGATAGACGACGACTTAGCATTCAAGGAGAAAGACAGAATTCTTGCAACGGAACAAAAAATCAAAATCTCGCAAAGGGCAAAACCAAAGAATTTCTCACCAAGCAAGAAGAAATATAAGGTTACACTCGATGCCGACAAGGTTACTTTCCCACTGACTTTGCGCTTGACGCAGAAGGGTGATAAATTCTGTCCGTTCGGCATGAAGGGTACAAAACTGGTCAGCGATTATCTCACAGACCAAAAAGTCAACCTATTTTTAAAGGAAAGCCAACTGGTATTGTGTGACGCAACTGGTCAAATCATTTGGCTTGTTGGACATAGGACTTCAGAAATCTGTAAAGTTGACTCCAACACTACCCAAATATTGTATATTGAGGTTATGTTGGATCATCCAAAAGTAGAATAAGGAATTCATCCAAACAAAATCGCAGACGAGTGAGAATCTCGCCTGCGATTTTTATTTAGCCCATTTATAGAATGGAAATTCCATAACATAATATATTTTGCCATTTGCATTTCCATGGGAAGACTTACCCAATCTTTGCTCCAAACTGCTTGACAAACTTAATCTTCTTGCCATCCATGCCGGACGGCATCTTCCAAGTTCCACCAAGCACGAGAATCGTGGCTTTTTTGCCAGCTGGCACTGCATCTACAGCTTGCTGCACCGTAAAGTAATTGCCACGTCCTTGAGTAGATACGACATAATCATAATGGCGAACGTGCTTCTTCAAGGCTGGCACCTGCTTGGCTATGGCATCTGCCAAAGCGTTGGCTACGATACGGGCACCATATACGTTGTAATGCGTATTGTCTTGGCGTCCTTTCGGAATGCTAGCTATCTCACCGGGACGGAACCACATATGGAGCTTACGACTCCCGGCAACGCCCAGTTTGGTTTCAATGTCATGTGTTACCTTGGTGGCATCCACAAATGGCACTTTCATCTCCTTGGCTACCTTGCCGGGAACCACCACGTATGCTCCATGAGTGTCAACCAATGTGTCACTGTTCACCTTTTCCTCTCCGTCGAAAGTGGTGCTGCGAAGTTTCTCGTCATCATCGTTTCCATCCTTCTCCACATACCAGCAGCGGCGTACCACGGCATTAAACAAGACAGGTATGCCTCCCTTTTCACGAGTCTCATTCACATAACGACGCAAGTTGGCTGCAAAGGTTGTCTCCGGGTCAGTGTGGCGAGCAGGAGCAGGCTTCTCATCATTATGTCCAAACTGAATAAACACATAGTCGCCTGGTTTGATTTTATCCAGCACCTTCTGCCATCTGCCCTCATCAATAAAGCTTTTCGAGCTACGTCCATTCACGGCATGGTTATCCACGATTATTTTCTCATCGAAACAACCTTGCAAAACCATACCCCAACCACGCTCGGGATTAGTCTTGGCATGACCTTTCTCCGCTGCCGTCGAGTCACCGATGACAAAAATTGTAGTCACCTTGCTGCTAGATGTCATCATCAAGACAAGCATCAAGCAAACCATCCACGAGAGAACACCTCTCTTCTTACTAAATACTTTTTTCATTTGATTTATTAGTCCTTAAGTTATTGTTTGTTTCTACACCTTATCTGAAAAAGGCAGAAGGAACTCTCTACGTATCCCTCTGCCCAAAATTCAAAATACATCCATTGCACCTGGTTTCACAACCCAATGCAATAGGCATGAAAAGTTCCAAGGCAATCTCTATTGCCCTAAGATTATTTCTTGATGGCGGCGATGAGTTCTTCGGCTGAAACCAAAGTCTGCTCACCTGTCTCCATATTTTTCAACGTAACTTTATTCTGAGCTATTTCATTCTCGCCTGCGAGCACTACAAACGGGATGTCCTTGGCATTAGCATAGCTCATCTGCTTCTTCATCTTTGCCTTATCTGGGAAAATCTCTGCCCTGACACCTGCCTCACGAGCCTGACGAATGATGGGCAAGCAGTATGCAGTCTCCTTCTCGCCAAAGTTGATGAAGAGTACCTGGGTGGCATTCACAGCCTCCTTTGGATAGAGGTCGAGCGCATTCAGCACATCGTAAATACGGTCGGCTCCAAAGGAGATACCTACACCACTCAAACCTGGCAAACCAAAGATGCCTGTCAAGTTGTCGTAACGACCACCACCTGTGATACTGCCCATCGGGGTGTCAAGAGCTTTTACCTCGAAGATGGCTCCCGTATAATAATTCAAGCCACGAGCCAAAGTCAAGTCCAGTTCCATTTCGTTCTTCAAGCCGACACTCTTCAATGTATCAAGGATGAACTTTGTTTCCTCCACACCTTTCAAGCCCGTTTCCGAACCTTCGAGAACCTTAGAAATCACTTCAAGTTTTTCCTCGTTTGCACCTGACAAAGAAATGATTGGCTGCAACTTCTCGATAGCTTCTTCCGAGATACCATCGGCACGAAGTTCCTCGTTCACATTGTCCAACCCAATCTTATCGAGTTTGTCGATAGCAACGGTGATATCAACGATTTTCTCAGCCTCGCCGATTACTTCCGCGATACCCGTCAGAATCTTACGGTTGTTAATCTTGATGCAAACACGTACGCCAAACTTGGTAAATACAGTATCGACAATCTGCATCAACTCTACTTCGTTCAAGAGCGAGTCCGACCCCACAACATCTGCATCACACTGGTAGAATTCACGGTAACGACCTTTCTGCGGACGGTCAGCACGCCAGACTGGCTGAATCTGATAACGCTTGAAAGGCATCTGTAGTTCTTCGCGATGCTGAACCACGTAGCGAGCGAAAGGTACAGTCAGGTCATATCGTAAACCTTTCTCACAGAGCTTGGCTGCCAACTTGAGCGAGCCGAGAGAATGCACATCCTCATCGGTCACCTTACTCATATAGTCGCCCGAATTCAAAATCTTGAAGAGAAGTTTATCTCCCTCTTCGCCATACTTACCCATCAAGGTCTGAAGGGTCTCCATGGCAGGAGTTTCTATCTGTTGGAATCCATAGAGAGCATATACATCCTTAATGGTGTTGAAGATGTAATTGCGCTTCGCCATCTCTACCGGACCGAAGTCGCGTGTTCCCTTTGGAATACTTGGTTTCTGTGCCATTTATTAACGTTTTGTTTTGTTTTATTTTCTCACGATAGTCTGGTCACGGTCTGGGCCAATAGAGATGACACCAATGCGAGTCTCCAAAAAGTCTTCCAAGAATGCGACATAGTCCTTAAACTCTTGTGGGAACTGATCCTCTGAAGTAAACTTGGTCATATCTACATTCCAACCCTTGAACTCCTTATACACAGGTTCCACATCGTCGATCTCGTATGGGAAGTCTGTTGTCACCTCACCATTCTTCAATTTATAAGCGACGCAAGCCTTCACCGTATCAAAACCATCAAGCACATCGCTCTTCATCATAATCAACTCCGTCACACCGTTTACCATGATGGAATATTTCAGCTGTACAAGGTCGCACCAACCACAACGACGCTCACGCCCCGTAACGGCACCATACTCATGCCCGAGGTCACGAATCTTAGCACCCGTCTCATCGAACAACTCTGTCGGGAATGGGCCTGCACCTACACGAGTACAGTAAGCCTTCATGATGCCATACACATTGCCTATCTTGTTAGGGCCGATACCGAGCCCCGTGCAAGCACCGGCACAGATGGTGTTAGAGGAAGTAACGAAAGGATATGAACCAAAGTCAACATCAAGCATAGTGCCCTGCGCACCCTCGCAAAGGATATCCTTCCCCTCACGAAGAATCTTGTTGATTTCCACCTCGCTATCGACAATCTGGAATTGCTTCAAATATTCAATACCTTCCATCCAAGTTTTCTCCACCTCGGCAATATCGAAATCAGTATAGCCAAGAGAGGCAATTTGTTTGAGATGCAAAGCCTTATGCGTTTCGTACTTTTCCTGGAAGTTTTCGAGAATATCACCCACGCGAAGCCCGGTACGGCTCACCTTGTCTGTATAAGTAGGACCAATTCCCTTGCCAGTAGTGCCCACCTTGTTCTTACCCTTGGAAGCCTCGATGGCAGCATCGAGCACACGGTGAGTTGGCATGATAAGATGTGCCTTCTTGGAAATATGAAGACGATTCTTGAGATTGTGACCGCTCTTCTCCAAGTCCTTTGCCTCCTGCATGAAGAGGTCTGGAGCCAAAACGACACCATTGCCAATAATATTCACCTTTCCACCCTGGAAGATGCCAGAAGGAATAGAACGAAGGACGTACTTCTGTCCCTCGAACTCCAAAGTATGTCCAGCATTAGGTCCACCTTGGAAACGAGCCACCACATCATACTTCGGGGTCAACACGTCAACCACCTTACCTTTACCTTCATCGCCCCACTGAAGACCCAGCAGGACATCAACTTTACCTGTGTTCATTTTATCAATCGTTATTTAGACTTATCTGTTTTAATCTTGCGCAGCCGCGTCATCTTGCCCTGACAAGTGCTGCATACACCATAGATGTAGAGTGCAAAGGCATCTCGGCGAAACCGCTGCAGCCGCGTCTCGTTGATGGCTTTCGCCACCAATGGGGCTTGCACCTCGGTCACCTTGCCACACACAGTACACACTTGGTGCACATGGTTCTCATTGTTCAAACTGGCTTCGTACTTGGTGCCATCCACCAAACTATGTCTTACTACCAGCCGCAACTCTATAAAGAGGTGCATCGTGTTGTAGAGCGTAGCCCTGCTTACGCGAAAGTGCTCCTTCTCCAAAAGAGCCGCTAGGTCTTCGAGCGTAAAATGCCCGTCCAAGCTATAGACCGCATCCAAGATGGCATATCGCTCGGGAGTTTTCCTGTGTTGGTTTGTCTCCAAATAGTTGTCCAATATGCCCCTTACTTTGGTCTTGATATTTTCCCTCATAAGTGTCGTTAGTTACATAAAACGCACAAAGATAGCCATAAATTGCGACATAGCGCAAAGTATTAGATTAAAAAAAACTAAATTAGGAATCTTTCTCGTAAAAAGAACTGTAACGGCGTGGGAAATGAACTTCAAATACATATTTATACTAACGCCACCATACTTCCATCCACATACGACTAAATATTCTGCAATTCCTCATAAATGCGTTGCACCGGCAATCCCATCACATTGAAATAGCTTCCTTTCAGCCCCAAGCACCCGATATATCCGATCCATTCTTGGATGCCATATGCACCAGCCTTGTCAAAGGGCTTGTAGCAAGACACGTAATGGTCGATTTCCTTGTCGGAAAGTGGCTTGAAAGTTACTTCTGTCACTACGGAGAACTGACGCTGCGTTTCACGGGTTGTCAAGCAAACACCTGTCACCACATGATGGGTCTTGCCACTGAGCATTCTCAACATTCGGCAAGCATCCTCTGCATCCTTTGGCTTTCCCAGGATTACGCCCTTTCCCTCTTTGTCATTTTGTTCGTCAGCCGTTGGTGCGATCACAACAGTATCGGCAGTGAGAACCAGCGTCGGTTCATTCTCGGCAGATGCAACCTCCGTTTCCAGCAACTGTCGGTATGCCTCAGCTTTCTTGGCTGCAATATATTGCGCCGTATCATAAACATCCAAGGTATCGGGATAACTTTCGTCAATCCCCTTGACAACTCTCACCTCGAAAGGTACATCAAGTCCAGCCAAAAGTTCCTTGCGACGAGGCGAATTGCTCGCCAAAATTATCTTATATTTTTTCATCGCTACTATATTCTACACATTACGAAAAATCTATTACGTTCTTCACTTCTAAATTACCACCCGAAAGCTCTAGCGTCCGACAGCCATTTTCCTTGCGCACGCAACACCTGTTCCAAGACATCACGCCCCACTCCATCGCCGCCATTTCTGCCAGAGATATAAGTGGCGATTTCCTTGATGTCAGGGCAAGCGTCCGACGGGCAACAAGGACAACCGCTTAGGCGCATCACCTCATAGTCGGGGATGTCGTCACCCACATACATCACCTCCTCGGTTTTCAACTGGTATTTTTGCAGGAATTCCTTGTAAGTAGTCACCTTGACAGCGCATCCCATATAGATGTCTTCCACGCCCAAGCCTGCATAGCGCTTGCGAATAGCCTCGGCCTTGCCCCCCGTAAGGATGGCGACGCGAAGCCCCATTTTTTGCGCCAACTGGATGGCATAGCCATCTTTAATGTTCACAGTACGAAGCGGTTCTCCCTCACTCGACAACACGATGGTCTCGCGAGACAACACGCCATCCACGTCGAATATCACCGCCTTTATTTTATCTAACTCGTAATTAATCATGATTACAATATACCTTTATTAATACTTGTGCCCCAAGACATCATTCCTCTGCCATACGATGAATATTCACGCTCATACGCTCATAGAGATCTTTCAAAGGAGGATTCTCCTTCAGCAACGCTGCCTGATTGCGAATAACGTTTTGGTCGAAGCGCACTGCGGGTCCCGTCTGTGCGGTTTTAGGAGTAAGCGTGTGTACCTTCCTTGCCGTCTCATCTATCAGCGGCAGCATCACCTCAAACGGAATGCCCCGTTTCTCCAAAATGTCGTGGCTGACCACATAGCAATGATTGACGAAGTTGCAAGCAAACACTGCTGCGAGATGCAGATACTTACGTCTCTCACTCGACAACTCGTAAACCTTCGAACTGAGACCATGAGCTAAAGTCTCAATCTGCCGATGCGAAAATTCGTCATTTGCCTCGATGAAGCAAGGAATGACGGAAAAATCCACCTCCCTCCCCTTCGAGAAGGTTTGCATCGGATAGAGCACACCATAGTGCATCGCCATCCCCTTGAACATATCCATCGGCATAGAGCCAGCCGTATGAACAAACACCTTGTCTTCCTTTCCTTTGCAAAGAACAGGAATCAAATCACCCATCACTGCGTCCTTTACCGAGACGACATACATGTCTGCGTCACTTCTCACTTGCGAGATGTCAGCAACAGGCGCACCTCCAACCAAGGCGCCCAAAGCGGAAGCCGCCTCCATCGTGCGACTATACACTTGTAAAATATCATGGCCGGCAGCCAATAATGCCTTGCCCAAATTGGTGGCTACGTTGCCTGCACCTATCAAAACAATCTTCATTTTTACACCTTATTATATAATATAGACAGAGAAAAAACTTCTATACGACAAACGAAAAAAGCTATCGAGAAGCACCCTGCTACTCGATAGCCTTGTTAAGCAACGCCAACCCCCTCTCCGTGCAGATGCCACGGATGACTATGAGGAAGAAATTGTCGAATATTTGCTGCATATTGAAAGTCTTGTAAATCTGCTGATGCATAATCTCACTCATGGTAACATGCACCAGTTCCATGGTGAGCCGATAATCCACATCCGGGCGGAAAAGTCCTTCCTCCACCCCAAGCTGCAAGAAACGCACGCGGTCGTCATGTTCCCGCTCATGCTCCTTACGGAGATACTCCAAGACGCGAGGCAGACGATGGATTTCCTCATAGAAAGAGACACCCACCATACCGTTTACTTCCATCTGGAGTTTATAGAAATAACCCAGGATATCAATGACGTTATG
Organism: Waltera intestinalis; assembly: GCA_963628185.1. Lineage (GTDB taxonomy): Bacteria > Bacteroidota > Bacteroidia > Bacteroidales > Bacteroidaceae > Prevotella. Next base: position 26,169 of record CAVGEN010000038.1, read on the forward strand.
GTTGCCGACGGAGGCATATTCCTCCAGTTGCTGGCGCATCTCCAGATTTTTCTCTTTCATCCCCTCCAGCAAAAGTTCCTCCTTGTCGCCGAAGATTTCATACACCGTGCGCTTAGACACATGAAGTCCCTGTGAGATTTCATCCATCTTGACCGCCTTGATACCACGCTTGTAGAACTCTTCCATAGCGTAATTGACAATTCGGCTTTTCAATTCTTTGCGATAGTCGTTTATTTCATCCATATTTTTGCTTTGTCTATGTATATTTTGTGCAAAGATAGAAAAAAAAAACAAAAAACCTACACTTTTTAATCAGTTTTTTATTACCTTTGCACAAAAATAACGAAATGTGCACTAAATGCATAAAAAACGCAAGAATTTAAAACTTTAAAACGATACATCGTTATGGTAAAAATTACAAAAGAGGCGGCTCTTTCATATCATGTCAATGGTCGCCCTGGCAAAATTGAGGTAAAGCCTACCAAGCCATACCATACTCAGACTGACCTGAGCTTGGCATACTCTCCTGGCGTGGCTTATCCATGTTTGGAAATCCAGCAAAACCCTGATGACGTATATAAATATACCGACAAGGGCAACTTAGTTGCTGTAATCAGCAACGGCACCGCAGTGCTTGGCCTTGGCGACATTGGTGCCATGAGTGGAAAGCCCGTCATGGAGGGCAAGGGACTCCTCTTCAAGATTTATGGAGGCATCGACGTGTTCGACATCGAAATCGACGAGAAAGACCCAGAGAAGTTCTGCGAAACCGTGGAGCGCATTGCCCCATCTTTCGGCGGCATCAACCTGGAAGACATCAAGGCTCCCCAGTGCTTCTATATCGAGGAGCGCTTGAAGAAGACACTTGACATCCCAGTCATGCACGATGACCAGCATGGTACAGCCATCATCTCCGCCGCAGGTTTGAAGAATGCCCTTGAAGTAGCAGGCAAGGACATCGCTAAGGTGAAAATTGTGGTCAACGGTGCGGGCGCAGCGGCTATCAGCTGCACCAAACTCTATGTTGCTCTTGGCGCAAAGGTCGAGAACATCGTGATGCTCGACTCCAAGGGTGTCATCACTAGCGACCGTGAAAACCTGACCGAGCAGAAGAAGCTTTTTGCCACAGACCGTCGTGATGTCCACACGCTCGAAGAGGCTATCAAGAGTGCCGATGTATTCGTCGGATTGAGCAAAGGCAACGTGCTCTCCCAAGACATGCTTCGCTCCATGAATGAGAAGCCGATTGTATTTGCTCTCGCCAACCCCGTACCAGAGATTAGCTACGAGGATGCAATGGCTAGCCGTCCCGATGTATTGATGTCAACAGGCCGTTCTGATTACCCTAACCAGATCAACAACGTCATCGGATTCCCATATATTTTCCGTGGTGCGCTCGACGTTCACGCTCGTGCCATCAACGAGGAGATGAAGTTGGCTGCCGTACATGCCATTGCCGACTTGGCCAAGCAACCGGTACCAGATGTCGTCAACGATGTTTACCACGTCAACGACCTCACTTTTGGTCCTAAGTACTTCATTCCGAAACCAGTCGATCCACGTTTGATCACCGAGGTAAGTGCAGCCATCGCAAAGGCAGCCATCGACAGCGGTGTAGCTCGCACCCCTATCACAGATTGGGACGCTTACAAACAACGTTTGCGCCAGTTGCTCGGGCAAGAGACCAAATTGACCCGCAAGCTCCACGACACCGCACGTCTTCACCCACAACGTGTCGTATTCGCCGAAGGTGGCAACCCTACCATGTTGAAGGCTGCCGTCCAGGCTAAGACTGAAGGAATCTGCCAGCCTATCCTTCTAGGCAACCCCGACCGTCTGAAGCGTGTGGCTTCTCGCTTGAAACTTGACTTGGATGGCATTGAAATCGTCGATATGCGTGCAGACAACGAGCAGAAGCGTCGTGCTACCTTCGCTAAGCACTTGGCTGAGAAACGTGCCCGCGAGGGATATACTTTCGAGGAGGCTTACGACAAGATGTACGAGCGCAACTACTTCGGTATGTCCATGGTCGAGCAGGGTGATGCCGATGCTTTCATCACGGGTCTTTACACCAAGTATTCCAACACAATCAAGGTGGCCAAGGATGTCATCGGTGTCCGTGACGGACACAAGACTTTCGGCACCATGCATATTCTCAACACGCAGAAGGGTGTCTATTACATCGCCGACACATTGATCAACCGCCACCCTGGGCAAGACGTTCTCACCGACATCGCCAAGTTGAGCGCAGGCACCGTCAAGTTCTTCAACGACGAACCGGTCATCGCCATGTTGAGTTATTCCAACTTTGGCACCGACACTGTGGGTTCACCAGTCAACGTCAAAAATGCCGTGGCGGAAATGCAGAAAGAATATCCCGACCTAGCCATCGATGGCGAGATGCAGGTGAACTATGCGCTCAACACCAAGTTGCGCGATGAGAAATATCCATTCTCTCGCTTGAAGGGGAAGGAAGTAAACACATTGGTATTCCCTAACCTCAGCAGTGCCAATGGCGCCTACAAGCTCCTGCAGGCTCTGAGTCCAGAGGCAGAGATTATCGGTCCTATCCAGATGGGACTCAACAAGCCCATCCACTTCACAGACTCTGAGAGCAGCGTACAGGACATCGTCAATATTACTGCGGTAGCTGTAATCGACGCTTACGTGGAGAAAATCAAGAACAAATAAACCAAGAGACCGAAAGGTATAGAAATAGCCCTGTAAGTGTGGAAGCATGAATGTGTGTGCTTTTGCATTTACAGGGCTTTTTGTGTATTCCTTACATCCGTGCGATTGAGTGTTTGCACAAAAAAATGCAAGAATTACGTTAACGCACGTTAAACTTTTGATTGTGTGGGAGCACAACCCATCTGTATCAAAAATAGTTAATGAAATATTTGGTAGTATGAAAAAATTGCAGTACCTTTGCTATCGTTATCCTGAAAACAATCTTTTTACCTTAAATGTAAACTAATACCTATTGAAGATTTGGAGCGGTAGCCTGTGAAGGTCATCGCTTTTTTTATTTTCATTACCTAAATAGCCATTGGAAGTTAAAGAAGCAGAACCTCCTTACGCAACATAGATTTACCCAAGCTTCGAAAGTTGAAACGATTTATTTAGAATTTGGAAAAATTACAGCTGGTGTTTGTAATTTTTCCAATATTTTTCTTGTAAGTTCCAAAAAGAATGCCTATCTTTGCAACATAATTAAAATGTAAATGACATGTACAATGGAAAAGAGGCATACAACCGACTAGTAGAATGCGACATTCGGCCATCGGTTCAAAGACTGGCCATCATGGACTACCTCATGAACCATCCTATACATCCAACGATAGACGATGTATATAATGGGCTTTGCAAACAAATACCAACACTGAGCAAGACTACAGTATATAACACGCTGAGAATGCTAAGCGAGAAAAAGGCAGCCCAGATGATAACCATCGACGAGCATCGAGTTTGTTACGACGGCAACACGACCCCACACGTCCACTTTTTCTGCAAGAAATGTGGAAAGGTGATTGACCTCATGGACGAGAAAGCTCCCCAACTGAAGCGCCACAAAATCGTAGATGGCAACATCGTCGAGGAGGAGCAACTCTACTATAAAGGCATCTGTGCCGAATGTGCCAAGACACAAAATTAGCATACCACACCTTCCGTCAATGCCAGTTTACACGCAAGAAAAGAGATTATACAAGAACATTATACTAACATTAAAATACAGAACATTATGAAGAAGAAATTTATTTGCACCGTATGCGGTTATATCTACGAGGGTACAGAAGCACCCGAGAAGTGCCCTATCTGCAAGGCTCCTGCCAGCAAGTTCAAGGAGATGGAGGATGCCGTTGACGATGACTTGACATTTGCCACTGTTCATGTGTTGGGCCAGGCTTACAAGGATGGAGTCAACGAGGAAGTCATCAAGGGCTTGAAAGACCACTTCAACGGTGAGTGCGGTGAAGTAGGTATGTATCTCGCCATGGCTCGCCAAGCCGACCGCGAGGGTTACCCGGAGATTGCAGAAGCATACAAGCGTTATGCTTACGAAGAGGCCGACCACGCATCTCGCTTCGCAGAGTTGCTAGGCGAAGTGTTGGGTGACACCAAGAGCAACCTTGAGGCTCGCATCGCTGCCGAGAAGGGAGCCTGCGAGGACAAGTTCCGCATCGCTAAGCTGGCTAAGGAGCAAGGTTCCGACGCCATCCACGACACCATACACGAGATGGCCAAGGACGAGGCACGCCACTGCGCAGGCTTCGCTGGTCTCTACAAGAGATACTTCAAGTAATACTCATACCCTAACTTAAGTTTTGGGAGCTATAACTTCTATAGCTTCCGAAACTTAAGTTTCTTAACTTCCCTGTCTGTCTATAACAGACGTAAGCTTTGCTTTGCTTGCTGCCGATTGATCTTCACGAAACCTGCTGGTGTATTAAGTCTCTGCCCACGAGTCATCACATACTTCAAAAATGCCTTTACCACAGGATTCTTCGGTTTGCCTGCAGTCACAAGATAGAGATTGCGAGAAGGCGGCGTAGGGTAACGACCATCGGATATAGCTTGCATCAAGTCATCCATCGTGTCATAAAAACGTTCGCTGTCATCTATCCTTCCATTTCCATTAACATCTATCGGGATGATAGAAATACCTTCCAATGGGCGGTGGGTCTTGTCGTGATAAGCATAGCCGATATTGTTGTAGCCTATGCCGTTCACGTCTTTTTGCAGGGTCTCCGCTACCCCCGGGTCGCCAAAGAGAGCTGTGCCCTGCAAATCTTCCTGCTTCACCCCCAGAAAGGCAGCCCATGTCTCCGCAGCCCCACAGGCATCGCTACGAGTATATATATGTACCTTCGACTGCGGTGCCAACCAAAAATTCCTTGCCATCTCACGGCTCAACCCGACCTTCCGCAACTCCTTCAACATTGGGTGATGGGCGTTGATGGTCGGAACCACGGCATCTTTGGCAACGGCAAAAGCCAGCGTTCCCTTTGCCACCTCCTGCGGCTTGAGTTCTCGGCTCACCATGCCTATATCCACTTGGTCGGCAAGCACATCCGTAATACCCTTTCCTGCCCCACCTGCCGACACATCTATATCGACCTCAGGATGAAGACGATGAAATTCATCCGCCCATTGTATCACCAAGGGGTAGAGGGCGAAGGCTCCCGATATGGTGATATATCCGCTGAGCGCCTCCTTACCATCAGTTTCTTTCCTCACTTCTTCCTTGCCACCACAACCAACAACCAGCAAGGCTATCAAAGACAATATCCAACTATACTTTTTCATCTTTCGTTTTTTATGTGCAAAGGTACAAAGTATAATACTATGCCGCAATACCACAAACACATCATTCTGACATACCAAACATTAGGTATCAAATTACTTCATTATGGGTATTGCGGAATTTCGTTTTTCTCCGTACCTTTGCAAACGAAAACAAGAAGTAACATCCGAGGTTTCTTACACCTTTTATATATAAGGGGCAAAGACCTCCTAAAAGATAGGAGACAAAGACATGAATGCAATCGCAGCTACAATCAACCAAGCTTGGATAGGTTTTACCACCAGTTTGCAGCAGGGACTCACCCACCGCCAGTTCACCTACACCCAAAGCGTACCATTCAGCGTAGATGCCAAGTTTGCGCACGACACACAGGCGCAGCTCGACACCCACGACCTCAATGTATATATCAACGGTACCCAGATATTGAAGAATGTCAATGTGCGTATTCCCAAGAACAAAATCACGTGCATCATCGGCCCTTCGGGATGCGGCAAATCAACCCTACTACGCACATTCAACCGACTGAACGACCATGTGGAAGGGCTGAAGATGAACGGCGAGGTAAATCTTGGCGAAAACAACCTCCTTGCAGCCAGCAACAGTCAGCTCTCCGAGTTACGCCGCAACATCGGTTTGGTACCACAACGTCCTTGCCCTCTCCCGATGAGCATTTACGACAATGTAGCCTATGGTTGCCGCATACATGGCATACACAACAAGAAGAAGCTCGCCTCCATCGTACAACATTACTTGAAAGCCGTTGGACTTTGGGACGAGGTGAAAGATCGCCTGAAGTCGCCTGCCGCCAAGTTGAGCGGTGGTCAGCAGCAACGCCTCTGCCTCGCAAGAAGTCTTGCCGTAGAACCAAGCTATCTCCTTGCCGACGAGAGCACAAGTGCCCTCGACCCTATCTCCAGCAAGAAGGTAGAACAACTCTTCACCGAGTTGAAGAAGGACTACTCGATAGTTATGGTAACCCACACTCTTCGCCAAGCCCTTCGCATTGCCGACCACGTCATCTTCATGTATCTAGGCGAGGTGATAGAAGAAGGAAGCGCAGACCAGGTATTCCGCAACCCTCGGCACGAACTCACCAAGAAATACCTCAACGGAGCATTTAGTTAAAAACTAGACGCTCCGTTCTTTATACCATCTTCCTAATTCCCCAAAAAGCGCGCCAAACGCAACCTTCTGACTTCCAACGCTATCTGATTCCTACATACCTACATCGTGGTATGTCATCTACTACGAAAATGCGATGCAAAATACCTCTTGGGTGGTATTACACAAATCACAAAATCACAGTACCTTTGCACCCAGAAATAATAACATAAAAAAGGACAGAATTATGGCACAGATTATTGTAAACGACGAGAAACAGGAGGTGACACTCCCCTTGACCTTGGCAGAGTTGATTACCCTCAACAAAGTTTTCCAGCCAGAGATGGTCACCATTCAGGTAAACGAGGACTTCGTAGAGAAAGAAGACTACGAAAAGATTCAGCTCAAGGAGGGCGACCGAGTAGATTTCCTCTATTTCATGGGAGGCGGTTGTTAAGCAGCCACACAAGAATATAACCAAGCCTCAAGTTTCGGAAGTTATAGAAGTTAAAGAAGAAAGGAAAACAAATGATAGATTTAACAGAAGATCAAATAGAGAGATACAGCCGCCACATCCTTTTGCAGGACGTAGGTTTGGAGGGGCAAGAGAAACTGCTCAACGCCAAGGTGCTCATCGTGGGCGCAGGTGGTTTGGGTGCGCCGGCAGCCCTTTACCTGGCAGCCGCCGGCGTGGGACATATCGGTATTGTTGACGCTGACGTTGTCGATCTCAGCAACCTCCAACGCCAAGTCATCCACTTCACCAAGGATGTTGGAACACCCAAGGTAGAGAGTGCCAAGGAGAAGATGATTGCCATCAATCCCGACGTCAAGGTCACCACATACCACGACTTTCTTGATTCCGCCAACGCCGAGGAAATCATCAAGCCATGGGACTTCGTCATCGACGGCACAGACAACTTCCCCGTGAAATTCCTCATCAACGATGCTTGCGTTCGCCTAGGCAAGCCTTTCTCGCATGGTGGCATCCTGCGATTCCAAGGTCAGACATTCACCCATCTACCAGGCACGGCATGCTATCGTTGCTTCTTCAAGGAGCCACCTCCAGCAGGTGCCGTACCTACCTGTAGCCAAGCTGGCGTACTGGGAGCCATAGCAGGTATGTTGGGAACCATCCAGGCAGCCGAAGCCTTGAAGTATTTCTTGGGCGTGGGAGAACTGCTCACCGACCGTCTTCTCACCTTTGATGCCAAGACGATGAACTTCCGTACCATCAAGGTGAAGAAACGCAACTCGTGTGAGATTTGCGGCGACCACCCTACCATCGATCATCTCATCGACTACGAGCAAGCTGCCTGCGACTTGAAGCACCACTAGATTAGTGTTTAACGAATAATATTTAATATTTAGTTATTCAGATAGTTATGAAGATTAACGGCAACGTAATACAGACCATCATCGAACAAGCGAAGAAGGATGCACCGATAGAGAGTTGCGGTCTGCTGCTTGGCAAGGATGACGTGGTGACGGAGAGTTACTGGATGGAAAACATCGACCATAGCGAGGAACACTTCTCGTTTGCTCCCAAAGACCAGTTTGCGGCATTGAAGTATGCTCGCAGCAAGGGTTTGAAGATTCTCGCCAACTGGCACAGCCATCCTGCCTCCCCCTCCCGTCCTTCGCAAGAAGACCTACGGTTGGCCAACGACTCCAACATCCGCTACGCCATCCTCTCCCTGCTCGACGGACAAATCCACCTCAACTCCTTCAAGGTATTGAACGGAGAGGTGGTGGACAAGGAAGAACATTATAGTGAAGAGTGAAGAACGAACTTACCAAAAACGACACAAAGACATGTACAGAATACCTTCCACATTAAATGATGACTTAGACTACACCCAGTCGCTCATCGACCAATTCAAGGCTGGTGAGATACAAGCGGGACAACTCAAGTCAAACCGTGTGCCTATGGGCATATACGAGCAACGCAAGAACCAACATTATATGTTGCGTCTTCGCTGCGCAGGCGGTCTTGTCACCCCGGGGCAACTTGCCAAGATTGCCTTCGTAGGCCACCAACTCTCCACCTCGCACCTGCACATCACCACCCGTCAGGAGATTCAGATACACAACGTAGATCTCACAGATGCCATTCCAGCACTCAAAAAGCTAGAAGAAGTAGGAATATCGAGTGCAGGAGGCGGTGGAAATACGGTGAGAAACATGATGGTGAACGACCGTAGCGGACTGACCGCCGACGAAGAGTTTGATGTCTATCCATACGTGGAAGAACTGACCTCACGGCTCATCGCAGAAAAAGATTCCTTCACTATGCCACGCAAATACAAGGTAGCCATCGACACCAATGTCAAGGATGCCAACTTCTCGTACATCGCCGACCTCGGACTCCAGGCACGCATCAAGGACGGACAGCGGGGTTTCCGCGTGCTCATCGCCGGTAGTGCGGCAAGCAATGCACACACGGGATGGGAGGTGTTCGATTTCCTACCCGAAAAAGATCTCTACCGCGCGGCAAAGGCTCTGAAGAACTGGTTTCATAAATATGGCAACCGACGCAACCGCCACAAGGCTCGCATGAGATACGTGTTCTATAAGTACGGCGAAGAAGAAGCCAAGCGACTCTATCTAGAAGAGTTCGAGGAACTTAAGAAAGATGGTTCGATTGATTTCCATGCGCCGGTCTTACCCTTGGAGCACCACAAGCCAGCGTTCGCTCCGCTCACGGAAGTGAAGAGTGAAGAACGAAGAGTGAAGAATTCAAATGCTATTCTTGATGTAGAAGCATTTGAAACCTGGAAGCGTCGTTACGCCCACAAGCAGACCAACGCCGAGGGCTTGAAGGAGAACCTCTGGTATGCCTACATCCCCTTGCGCCACGGCAACAACTCCACCGACTTCTTTGCCGAGGTGGCTGAATACCTTGGCAATTATGGAAACGATGTCATACGCTTCACGAAGAAAGAACAGATTCAGGTACGCAACATCCCCGAGACTTATCTGCCCAACATCTACCAGTTCTTCAAGAAACTGGGTGTCTATCAGATTGACTATCCTGTGGTGGTCACCAATCTCACCTGCTGCACGGGTGCCGACACTTGCCGTCTGGGCATCTGCCTTCCCAAGGGAGCCATCGATGCCATCGCCAAACAACTGTTGGCAAGCGACCTCGACCTCGACGCCATTCCCGGCTTCGAACTTCGCATGAACGGTTGCACCAATATCTGTGCGGTCGCTACTTGGGCAGACTTGGGGTTCAGCGGACGTGTGGGACGCGTGGGCGACAATCCTTATCCAGCCTACACCGTTTGGCTTCCAGTCAAAGGCAAACATGAGTTGGATTTACAGCAAGGATACATCGCAGCCAAGTTGATTCCACCGTTTGTAGAAGATTATCTCAGAGATGTGATAGCCGAACAAGCCCACTATGCCGACTACTACGACTACGTGGCCAAGCGAGGCAAGGACATCGCCAAGGAACTGCTTGCCAAATACAAGGCGATACTGCCTTTCGAGGAAAAGTCAGACACCTTCTTCGACTGGGGCGATGACACCAAGTTCTCGCTCATTAAGTATGGCAAGGCAGAATGCTCGGCCGGTCTTTTCGACATCATCGAAATAGACCAAGACACGATCCGGGAGAAGCTAAACGAAATAGAGAAACTGACGGACTCCGAGAAAATCGAGAAACTCCTACACGACGTTGTCTTCTCGGAAAACAGAATGCTTCTTGTAACCCGCGGTCTCGACCCCCGAACCGATGAAGATGTCTATGATGGGTTCGTAAAGGAATTTATAGACGCAGGCATCGTTCCACTGAAGTACTTGACACTCACCAACAAGGCTCGAAACAACCAGCCACTCATCAGCGAGAAAGCACTCATCGAAGAACTTGCCAGCCTGCTCAACGACCTATACAACAACATGGATGACTCCCTGCAATTCAAGGTCACCAAAGAGGAAAAAGCCAGTGAGAAAGCTGTAGATACTCCAAAGAACACCTGTGAGCAAACTATAGAACAAGAGGTGAAAACCAATGGCATGGAGCCAAACGTGAAGAAAGACCTCCGTGGCGTGCTGTGCCCGATGAACTTCGTGAAGACCAAGATAGCCCTCACTCCGATGAAAAGCGGCGAGCTGCTGGAGGTACTTTTGGATGACGGTGCACCTATCGAAAATGTACCGGGAAGTGTGAAAGGCGAAGGACATACCATCGTCTCCACCGAAAAGGTAGAAAACTACTGGAAGGTACTTATTCGGAAGAAATAATAAAGAAAGGTAAAATATTAAAATCAATCTATGTCTATATGGACTATCTTCCTATAACGATTAAAATCGTCTCCACCAACATACTCATTGTTGGTGGAGGGAAGGTAGCGACCCACAAAGCGCAGATTCTCTCCCGCTTCACCGACCAAGCGACGGTGGTGGCACCCGAGATAACCGAAGAGCTGAGGGCACTGCCTTTCCGCATCAAGGAAAAGACTTTCGAGCCAAGTGACTTAGATGGCGTGCAACTTCTCTTTGTCTGCACAGGCAACCACGAGTTGAACCACAAAATCAAAGAACTCGCCTCCCACCGGCACATCTTGACGAGCGTCTGCGACGACCCGGGGCAATGCGACTTCATCTCGCCTGCCATCTATAGCAACGACAACCTCACCATTGCCGTGGGGAGTGATTCGAGGGATGTGAAACGGAGCATCCGAGTAAGAAACAGAATAAAGGAGTTGATAGAAAATGATAAATTACCAATCGATTGACCAAAGCCAGTTCGCAGAAGGAACCGACATCAAGCAACAGGAGAAAGTCTTCGATGATTTCCTGCAAAATTCACTTCAGAAGATACGAGGAAAGAACGCAGGTTTCGTTCCATACATTTTCCTGAAGACTTGCAACCGCAGCGAACTCTATTATGGGGATGGCGATATTCCCGACGAGGTGGCACGTCATCTTTTTCGTGTCGTATCGGGCTTAGAGTCAGCCATCGTCGGCGAAAGAGCGGTGCAAGGACAAGTGAAAGAGGCTTATTATACGGCGAAGGAATTACGCTTTCTCCCTGCGGAACTCCACAAACTCTTCCAAAGCGCATTGCAAGTGGGCAAGCGTGTGCGCAACGAAACTGAAATTTCCCATGGCGCAGTGTCCCACAGTCTTGCCGCCCTGGAGATTCTGGGTGAAGAAGGTATCGACCTCACGAATGCCAGCATCACCATCATCGGCGTAAACAAGCTCACTGCCGACATTCTGAAGTTTCTTCAAAACAAAGGTGCCAAAATGGTGTTCTTGGCCAACCGCAGCCAAATCAAGGCACATTATCTCGCCGACCCTCTAGGCATCAAGGTCTATACCTTGGACGAGAAGAGCGTTTTCCTTGCCCACACCGACATACTGATCAGCGCAACATCAGCTCCCCACCTCATCATCCACAAGGAAGACATCGCCCCCGACAAGCAACTGCTAGCCATCGACCTCGCCTTCCCCCGCGACATCGACAGCCGTCTCAACGAACTGCCAAACGTCCATCTTTACAACATCAGAGACGTGGAGCAGAAGGTGCGTCAGAATATCGAGGTACGCCAGACCGAAGTGGAGAAAGCTGAAAGCATCATCGAGGAGGAAATCTCAGAGATGCAAGAGGCTTTGGAAAGAAGAAAGAAATATTTGGAAGTGAAGAAGGAAGATCGAAGAGTGAAGAATTCGATAGCATAGGCTGTTGTCTTGACTCCTTAACTCCTTAACTTCTTTAACTCCTAATTGATTATTCACAAATAACCGACATTTTTAAGATGAATAAGAAGATTAGAGTAATCGCACGCGGCAGCCGACTCTCCCGACTGCAAGTGGAGGAAGTGTTCAAGAACTTCCCCGAACTCGCCTACGAAATCAAGTACCTCGAATCGTACGGCGACAAGAACCAGCAGATTTCGCTCCTCAATGGCGAAGCTCCTGCCGACATCTTTACGAGAGAACTCGACGATGCCATCCGCAACGGTGATGCCGACATCGCCATCCATTCGGCGAAAGACCTGCCTTATCCTCTCCCCGAGGACATCGAGGTAATCGCCCTCTTCCCTGCTTTCGACACCACCGACTCGCTCGTGAGCAGAGACCATAAGACATTGGCAGATCTCCCTGCGGGCAGCATCATCGGCACGAGCAGCCCCTTGCGCAAGAAAGGTTTAAACAGTTTGCGTCCCGATTTGATAGTCAAAGGAATACGCGGCTGCATTGAAGAAAGGGTGCAACAAGTGAAAGACGGCAAATACGATGCAGCCATTGTTGCCACTTGTGCCCTCAAACGTCTCGGCATGGAGGAGGAAATCGCCGAGACCCTTCCCTTCGCCACCCATCCACTGCAAGGCTACCTCGCCGTAACGGGGAGGAGAGTGAAGAACGAAGGACAAAGAACGAAGAATCAAGCGGCAGAGCAAGAGAACTCTTCACTCTTCACTCTTCACTCTTCACTCAAGAATCTCCTCCCCCGCCAGGGCAAGGTGCAGCTCGTGGGTTTCGGGCCCGGCGACCCAGACCTACTCACCCTCAAGGCAGCCAAAGCCATCGACCATGCCGACATCATCTTCTACGATGACCTCATCGACGATACTTATCTGAAAGACAAGAAGGCAGAGAAAGTATATGTAGGTAAGCGGGCAGGCTACCATCACAAGGAGCAGGGCGACATCAATCGCCTCATGCTCGACGCCGCCCGAGAAGGCAAGAACGTGGTACGGCTGAAAGGCGGCGACCCGATGGTCTTCGCCCACGGCAGCGAGGAGATAGAATATCTGGAGAGCAACCTCGTGAAGGTGGAAGTGATTCCCGGCATCACCACAGCCTCAGCTCTGGCTGCCTCACAGAAGGTCAGTCTCACCCATCGTGACTTCTCGTCAAGCGTAGCTCTGGTCAGTGGTCATACTCCGCAGCCAGTCACCCCCGACGCAGAGACCTTGGTTTACTACATGGGTGCCAAACAACTGCAAGCCATCGCCACCAAGCTCATCGACGAGGAAGGTTGGGCTTTCAACACTCCCGTAATCCTTACTTATAATGTAAGCAGAAAGGATGAAAAGACTTTCGAGGCTACCTTATGGAGTCTGAGGAACGACGATGGTATAGAGGACAAGCCAACAGGCAAGCACCTGCATATCGCAGAACTCCCCACTCCCCTCATCGCCCTCATCGGCAATGTGGCAGGACTCAAGCGACATCAGGCTTCCGACATCAAGCCAACGCTCTATACAGGGACGTTGCCCGCCATCAACAAACGAAATCCCGACTATACATACACCCCATTGATTGACATCGTGTTTCATGACCTCCATCCAGCTGCAAAGGAGTTGATTAGCAACCACATTGAAATCAAATATCTACTGTTCACAAGTAGATTCGGAGTAAACGCTTGGTTTGAGGCCATGAAGGGAACAGAAGGAAAAACACCCCTGTTTCACCCGACCATTGTCTCTATCGGCAACACGACAACAGAGGCTTTGAGAGAAAAAGGAGTCAAGGACATCGTGCAGGTGGAAGAAGACAACTCCTACGGAGTCATCAAATACTTCAAAGACCACCTGAAACCAGGAAACATCATCATTCCTCGTTCCAACCTTGCGCTCGACATCATTCCCGAGGGATTGAAGAAACTAGGATACATAGTCAATACCGCCGTCATCTACAGCAATGTGATGCCGAAGCATCCTCGCCGAGTGAACTTAGATCACTTCAAGCGCATCGTCTTCACCTCGCCAAGCACCATCGACAATTTCATCAGCCTGTATGGCCAGTTGCCCGAGGGCGTGGAGTTCATCACCCGAGGCCCCATCACGCAAGCACATTTAAATCAAATTTTAACCGACATAGATTATGAAAAGATTCAGAGACTTTAGAAAAGACCAGGCTACCCGCGACAAGTATGCCGACGTATCACTGAGTGCCGCAGACTTCATCTACCCCTACTTCGTGGTGGAGGGTAATGACCAGAAGGAGGAAATCTCCACCATGCCCGGCATCTACCGCTTCAGCATCGACACCCTCTTGAAGGACATCGAGGAAATCAAGAACCTCGGCATCAACAAGGTGCTCCTCTTCGGCGTGATTCCCGATGAGCAGAAGGACGAGCGGGGCAGTGCCGCCTATGCCGACGATGCCCTCATCGCCCGTGCGGTGAAAGCCATTAAGGCGGAGTTTGGCAAGGACATCATCGTCTTCACTGACGTATGCCTCTGCGAATACACCAGCCACGGCCACTGCGGTCTGCTTCACGACCACGACGTGGACAACGACACCACCCTGCCCCTCCTCGCCGAGGAAGCCTACGTACATGCCAAGGCCGGTGCCGACTTCGTGGCTCCCTCTGCCATGATGGACGGACAGGTGGAGGCCATCAAGAACCGTCTGCGCGAGGGCGGTTTGGACAAGCAGTGCAAGGTGCTCGCCTACTCCGCCAAGTATGCCTCCGCCTTCTACGGTCCCTTCCGCGACGCAGCCGACTCAGCCCCTAGCTTCGGCGACCGCAAGAGTTACCAGATGGACTTCCGCACCCACGACCAAGGTCTCGAAGAGATTGCCGCCGACATTGAGGAGGGAGCCGACTGGACGATGGTGAAGCCAGCCATGCCCTATCTCGACATGATAGCCCGTGGCGTGGAGCGTTTCCCCAATATTCCGATGGTAGCCTACCAGGTGAGCGGCGAGTACTCGATGCTCAAGGCTGCCGCCAAACTCGGCTACCTCGACGAGAGCCGCGTGGCCTTCGAGAGCCTCATCGCCATCAAGCGTGCCGGTGCCCAGTACATCATCACCTACTACGCCAAGGAGATTGTAGAAAAGGCTGGGGAGTGGAACATCAAGATTGGATAATTTCCCAATTTAATACTCAACATTCAACACTCAACATTTCAAAAAGATGAACGAAAGAATCAAATCGGCCGCCGCTTTCGAGGAGGCTAAACAGATTATACCGGGCGGAGTCAACTCCCCTGTGAGAGCATTGAAGAGCGTGGGCACCACCCCACTCTTCGTAAAGGAGGCGAAAGGCCCTTATATCTACGACATCGACGACAACAAGTTTATCGACTTCTGCATGTCGTGGGGAGTTTTTATTCTGGGTCATAACAACGACAAGGTGAGCCAAGCGGCAAGCGACGCCGTGTTCCGTGGCAGCAGTTTCGGCATTCCAACTCTTGGCGAAACCGCCCTCGCCGAAAAGGTACGCGAGTCGTTCCCCTCGATGGAACGCCTGCGCTTCGTGAACAGTGGCACCGAGGCTACAATGTCAGCCATCCGTGTGGCTCGCGGCTTTACGGGCAGAGACATCCTCGTAAAGTTCGAGGGTTGCTACCATGGCCATGCCGACCATCTCTTGGTGAGCGCCGGCTCGGCAGTGGCAAAGCTCAACAATGCCTCCTCGGCAGGTGTGCCGGCAGGTTTCACCCAGTACACCGTGGTATTGCCTTACAACGACACCGAAGCCTTGGAGAAATATTTCGCAGAGAACGGCGACAAGGTGGCGGCTCTCATCATCGAACCTGTGGCTTGCAACATGGGTGTGGTTCCTCCCACCCGAGAGTTTATCGAGGCTACTCGCCGAGTGACTCAAGAGCATGGTGCCATCCTGATTTTCGACGAGGTGATCACGGGCTTCCGCCTCTCCTACGGTGGGGCACAGAAGCGGTTCGGCATCACGCCCGACATGACCACCGTGGGTAAGATTGTGGGTGGAGGATTCCCGGCCGCAGCCTTTGGTGGACGTGCCGACATCATGAGCGTCTTGGCGCCCGACGGTCCTGTTTATCAGGCTGGCACCTTGAGCGGCAACCCCGTGGCGATGGCTGCAGGTTATGAGACCTTGCGGCAACTCGGCGAACCGGGAGTTTACGACATCCTCGAAGACCGCAGCCGCCGTTTCCTCTCCCGCTTGGAGAAGATTGTGGAGGGCAAGGGCATCCAGATGAACCATGTGGGCACAATGTTCACCATGTTCTTCAACGACCAGCCCGTTCACAACTTCCAGGACACAAAGAAGAGCGACCAGCAACGTTTCGCCCGCTACTTCCGCAACATGCTGGAGCGCGGCATCTACGTGAGTCCGTCGCAGTTTGAGGGCAACTTCATCTCTCTCTGCCACACCGACGAGATTCTGGACTATGTATTGAAGTCGATAGAGGAAAGTATTGAGGAATAAAAAGGGATAGAGAATAAGTAACTATAAAAAGGAAAAGAATTATAATTTAAAATATAGGCTTGAAAGTGAGATTCTCCTTTCAAGCCTATTTTCTTTTATTCACCTATTCTTTGGAAACAGAAATGGTGTCACCGTTTCTGACTAATCTTTTAAAATCTCCATGGTGAGCTTCCAAATCTGCTCTTGATATAGAGTATATCTTGATGGAAGAAGCCCTTGGGTAACGATTAAAGAATGGGTCGGTTGAAACATACCAATTACATTCCACCACTTTTGGCACTTTTGGCAATTCGTCCCAAAGCATGAACAACTTACTTTTATTTGCGATGGTAATGCCCAGTTGATTACCGCGAAATCTAGAGATACAGATTAGGTGTTGGCGTATTTCCGAATCCTTATCCAATTCTTCTTTCGTATTCTTATGCACAACAGAAAGATTCCGATTGAACTTTCTGTTGATTTCCTGCATCTTAGCAACAAACAATTTACCATGCGGTCCCGTATCTTGCATCTGATTGGAGAATATCCAATAATGAATCATCTCATGGATAATGGTGTCTTCCACCACATCTTCTGCATAATCCGTTTTATTGCTAATGATGAATACGAAATCGGAATAAAACCATGTTCCATCCTCCAGCTTTTTACGAATACTGCTTATCTTCCCTAAAAAAGTGCGGGCAGAACTGAGTTTGAAAGGAAGCGGCTTAAGCTTCCCTTCAAACATCAACTCATTATATTCCTTGAATTTTCTTTCTATATATTCTATCGTCGGTATCATTCCTGTTCCTCTGGTTTCTGATTAGCCAACTCTTCCAGTTCATGCTTATAATCCTCAAGCGCCTGTTGGTCTGTTGGAGTTAATAGCGCCCCATCTACTGGCTCTTCTCCTCCCGCATGGGCGACAAGCACAAGAAGGGCTACTTCAAGGCCCTCGTCTACATGCACCGCATAGAGCCCGACACCCTCTCCAAGCTCCACGCCGACTACGTACACCCCTATATCAATAAGGTGGAGCAGCAACTGCGCGAGGCCGAGGAAGAAAGTCTTCGCGACGACCAGACCCAAGCCCAGCGCAACCGGGCCATGAAACAGGTGAACGAGCTGAAGGACAAAGCAAAGGAAGTAAAGGAGTTTGAGCAGCAGCTGGTGGAAATGGCAAGCCATCGCCCCGCCATCGACCTGGACGACGGTGTGAAAGCCAACTACCCGAAGTTCTATCCGCTGGTGGAGCCTGTCAAGGGATTGGAATAAATAGGTTAAATTTCTGTAATATATCAAAGGTAAAAGTACAACCAAAAGAAAAAAGCACTATCTTTGGAGA
>CAVGEN010000039.1:0-6742 GCA_963628185.1 Waltera intestinalis
CTAAAGCAACGTCTTCTTGCTGGAAGTGCTAGGCAAATGCTCATCTACTCAAAAGTTATGGACTATTTGCATAAAGAGTGTCTGCTGCTTACGGACGAGCACCCAGTCCATAATATCACATCTGACCTTATAGAGTCTGATTTTGGAATCTTCAAAGCGTCTATGCCATCCAATAAAATCAATGGTTTTACAGGTTCAGTGCTCTATATACCAATAAGGGCTAAGCTTGGAGCATTGTCAAATGCTCATAAGATAAACATCGGAGAGATTATGAGGAGACAGACTGTGGGTAATGTCAAACTTTGGAAAGAAAAGAGCCTGCGCAAAAATCTTATGATTAAGCGGAGGAACATACTTTGTGCCTAAAAGTGGGTACATCAAATTGGACAGCCTAATTATAAAATCAAAAATGGGTAAAAATAAGAATAGGGAAAATTGAACCATTTTGAACCAATTTTTCTGTTTCTCTACGTAAGAGATACAGAAACTCTTGTAACTCGTTGGTAATCGGTGAATTGCAAAATATAAACATCTGTCATTGATTGAATTTTTGTTTAAAAATATTGAGTAGTATTTAAAAAATAACATTCGTAATAGCCTAACTTTCAAAAGTTTTTAGTATCTTTGCCAAGAGTTTCTGTATCTCTTACGTAGAGATGCAGAAGAAAACATCAAATACGAACTTGATTTCGCATAACGATGACAGAGACAAAAATACAACCACAAGTTACGTCCACTATTGCAGGGGACGACGGCGAAGCCATGGCAGAAAGCCAAAGAAAAGCTGAGGAGAAGCAGGAAAAAGATATAGAAAAACCTGCTGATGCAGGTTGGTTTGTGGCTGTCGTTAGAGTGAATTGTGAAAAGAAAATAGCCGAGTCTATGCGAATGACTCTTAATCGTGCAGGCAAATGGTTTGAATATTGGATTCCTTTGGTAAAAGTAGCTTATATCGATAAACGAACCAATAAGCGTAAAATGAAAGAAAAGCTATTTTTGTCAACCTTTATCTTTTGCCAAATTTCCAAGCACCATCTCAACGACATCCGTTTCCGGTCGGATGTCTATAAGATGCTGACGATGCCAGGTCAAAGGGAAATCTATCAGATTTCTGACAGGATGATAGCCAACTTCCGTTATATTGTGGAAAATGGTGAAGAACCTATTACGGCAGCCCCTGCTCCATTGAAGAAAGGCGTGAAGGTAAAGATAATTTCTGGAAGACTGAAAGGAGTGGAGGCTTATGTGCAAAGCTATAATGGTAAAAAGGCTATCATCGGTAATGAGATCAAGTATATCAGCGGTGCTACTATTGAGGTAAACCGAAATATTCTCGAAGTCATAACCGACGAATAGTTACAGCTCTTCTATCCATCCGAACATAGCATGAGCATCCAGACAAGGACATTCCTTTGGCGTAGTGCCAGGCAAGTCACGATGACCAACTATCTTTGCTTTCGGGAACAACTTATGAAGACGAGTCAACACATCAATGATTCTTTCGGTCTGCTCAGGCGTGCGAGTGTTGCATGGCTTGCCATGCTCATCCAGTCCACCCTCGTAACAGATGCCGATAGAACAACGGTTGTACGGTCTCGCATGAGCACCCACTTCGAGCAAGAAACGATGTTGCGTCATCGTACCATCCTTTCGGATGTAAAAGTGATAGCCGATGTCATAAAAGCCACGGCTCTTGTGGTCACGACGAAGCTGTTCCACACCATAGTCTTGGTTGCGTGCCGAGCAATGCAAGACCAGGAATCTCACGGAGTCGGCAGACATCATCAGTTTGCCGTCCTCCACTCTGGCGAGGAGCGCACGCTCATTGCGCACCAACTCCTCACCGATAGACAAAGGGAATTTTTCTTTAATCACAGTTGTAATTGTTAATTGTATATTATAAATTATAAATTGCACTTGTGCAACTGCTAACGCCTAATGCTGTCAAAGCGGCGATAATCGCTTGAACGATAGCGTTCAGAATAGACACCCAAGAAAACTTCTTGGAATCATTGCTGAGATTTTCATTTTGATTACTCATATACATTCATTTTTTAGTGAAACATCATTTTGAAAAGAATGGTTTGGTAGGGAGTGTTGCACCCGAAACATTATCGAGTGCAACTAGCTCGTTACTACATCTCTGTGTAGAGGTCATCTCCATCGGAGCTGTTGCCAGGGTTTTCGGAATCACTATCGCCAGAAGGAGTTGTGGAACTATCTCCCGATGGAGTGCTGCCGCCTCCAGTAGGAGTATCACCTCCATCGCCAGAAGGCTTGTCGCCACCATCCTCGGTAGAGTTGCCTTTCTTCTTGGCTGCCTCCAAGTCAACTGTCTTGGCACCCTTCTTCTCAGCCTTCAAGGTTGCAGCCTGAGCGGCACGGCTTGCCACAGACGTAAACTCAGCCTTGCTGATGAGGTTCTCGAAGTCGATGCCAGGCGTGAAGATGATGTTGATGCCCTTGATTTTGTCGGCAGTGAAAGCCTCGCAGTTCTCAGCACCCTCGCTGGAGAGCGAAATCCAGAAGTCACCCAACTCGTCAAGTTGCACCTTCTTACCCTGCAAGAGCATCTCTACCAAGCACTCGCACATGTCAGAGACAATGCCCTTCACCTTTCCACGAGTGTAACCACCGTGGTCGGCAATGTGCTGTGTGAAGTTGCGGAACGACATCACCTCGCTCACCTGAGCCTTGGCATAAGCCTTTGGGTCGGCACTCTTGTCGATAGGGTTAGGCAACATAAATACAGAATAGTTTATCATACGTTCGCCCATCGCCGGTATGGGACTTGGCATTTGCGCAAGCAGTCATTACGCCCGGCAGAAGTTAGACTTTGTTTCTGAACTGCGATGCAAAGGTACTACATTTGAAAGCCGAAAGCAAGGAAGAAAAACGCATGAAAGTTTCTTCTTTCTTTCACCTTGATATTCAAGCCAATACAATAAAATAAAGAAAGCAATATGGACATCAATATAACAGGCAATCCTGGTACAGGCAACACCTTTCAGGAGATACACATAGGTACGGTGCAGAACTATAATCCCAATGCCACGACCGTCATCAACAATAATTACGGTGACAAGCAAAAGCCAAGTGTGCCAAGCGACAAAGCTATGGATGAAACTGAGAAGGAACAGCGCAAGGCAGAGATTATGGACTATGTGGGAAATGTGAAACCATACGTCGGCAAGGAGTGGAAGAACCGTTACGAGACTTTGTGGCGTTCTGTCCTCGCCATTCCCGAGGTGGATGCCATTGTCTATGAACCTGGCAAGCAAAAGAACACCACCTTCAATCGCAATCTCATAGCCCATATATTATATATAATGTGTAAGGAGGGTGTCATTGCCGAGCAAAATGCCACGACGCTGACCAAGGCGTTGGAGCATGACAAGGATCATTCCGTGCGCAACCAGTTGGGTACGCTGCCAACCGATAGGGCAATCACCGAAAAGGTGAGAGCCTTGTTGGGAGAATAAAGTCTATGTAATACCCCCTAAATACAGACCAACATGGAAATAGACATCAATGGAAATCCTGGAACAGGCAACCAGTTCGAGGATGTGCGGATGCAACAAGTGGGCAACTACAATCCCAATGCCAAGAGAGCCATCCTCAACATCCACCAGGAGAAAGCCGAGAGCCGTCTGTCCTGTTGGTTTCGCAAGTTGAACGACGAGTTTGAGCATGATGAGAAACTGAAGAAAAAGCTCGACGATATCCGACGCTACAAGACCAAGCTCCCCCATACCATAGGCTTGGAGCAGAAGCTGAGGGATGGCGGATTTACGGAAAGAGCCATCGAGAAGGCAAGACGCTTGAAACAGTACTTTGCCAAGAAATCGACCAAGTTCCAATATTATGAGTCTGCCCAGCGTATCGACAGCTGCCTGTTTGCCAAGGTGTGCGGCAGTTTTGATGCCTACGTGATGCCCATCATCGAGCAGGAAACACCGCTCATCGACATCAAGCAGTGTGTCTATGAGCGAGTCATACTCCCTATCATGGGCGAACTTAACGACAACGGCGCCGAGGATTCCTGCCTCTGCTACAACGAGGAAGACATCTTTGGAATGCTCTATTACCTGACGGGCAACTGTCACATCAATTGGACTGACTACGATGTATAACCCTGCCTTCGATCCGTTCAACGGCATCTATCGCATGCTCAACATCCTTCGCCATTTCGATGTCGGAGAAGCCATCGAGGTGGATCGCTTGCGCATCTACGATTTCTATCTGCTTTTCCCCTACAAGACCTACAAGATACGTCTCAAGCGAACGGAGGAGGATTTCAGAAAACGGCTTGCCAAGCACATTGAGAAAAAGGAGAACCCTTACAATGTCTCTTCCAACGACCGCAGACTCTTCGAACGCTTGCGTCCCTATCAGATGATAGCACTCAGCCATTTGGCAAGCTACGGACTGATTAGTCCGAATTTATTGTTGGAGCAGCGTGTCAAGGTCATAGACGCAGCCAAAATGCAACAAGTGTTGTTGCAACTGGAACCCATGCCAGCCTCTGAGAGCAATGTCATATCATGGCTGAGCTATTGCTTCCGAACCATTCCCCTCAATGGGGACTACGGACTGAAATACAGAACCAAACTCTTAGAATCAAAATACGATGGCTGCTAATTTCTTCGTCAATCGACTTTATGTGCTTACCGAGACAGGCAAGGTGGCTTACGATGAGCAATTCCATCATGGAATCAACATCATCCGTGGAACCAACAGCAGCGGTAAATCCACCGTCACGAGGCTTCTCTTCTATGCTTTGGGAGGCGACTATACCCATTTCGTGCCTGAGGTGCGCAAGTGTGTCAAGGTCATGGCGGAGGTTGCCATTGGCAAGGCGGTCATCACCCTCTCACGCCCTGTCGAGAAAGACAAGGAGGGCAGAATCCTGGGACAGCGTGGGATGACCATCTATTGGGGAACGATGGACGAGGTTCTGGCTGGTACATGCGAATGGAATACCTTTGGCTACAAGACCATGCCTACCAGATGCAGTTTCAGCAACGAGTTGTTCGAGGTGATGGACATGCCCATCGTGCAGGGGGATAACAATATCACCATGTACCAGTTGCTCCGACTCTTGTATATCGACCAAGAGTCACCTACCTCCTCATTGTTCCTGTACGACCCGTTTGACAAGCAGACCAACCGTGAGACCGTGGCAGACCTCCTGATGGGTATCTTCGACTCCGACCTTTATGCAGCCAAGTTACGCCAGAAGGATTTGGAGACAGCCATCGTCGATGCAAAGGCTTCCCTTCGTTCCCTCGAATCTTCCCTGTCACCTGAGATGCGGTCGGTGGAGCATATCAACCAACTTATCGCATACAAGAACCAAGAGATAGGCAAAATTTCCGAAGACATCACCAAAAAGAGGCAAGGCGAGGAAATCAAAGGGCAGGAAAGAACCGAGACTGACAGACAAAAGGCAGAGGTTCGCCGTTTGAATCATGAGCGTGTGGGGATGGAAGACGAGCTTGACTTGCTGGAACACGAGATAGAGGACACCACGATGTTCATATCCGAGCTGGAAAGGAAGAAGCTGGCATTGAACCATTCCGTCAATACCCGAGAAATATTGGGTAGCCTGCGCTTGGAATACTGCCCCGAATGCCTTTCCCCATTGCCAGAGGACGTGTCGGACGGGACCTGCCGTCTTTGCAAGTCGCCCATCAAGAACAAGACAGGCATAGCACAGGCGAAACGTCTCATCTCTGAACTGACGTTCCAAATCAAGGAGTCGGAGTTGATACTCCGCAATGACGAGGAAAAGAAAATACAGGCCAAGTCAAAGTTGCGCAGCCTACGCTCCCAATACAAGACGGCACGGAAGTTGCTCGACGAGATGTTGGGGAATGTACGCAGCAGCATGGCAGAGGCGATAGAAGACCTCATCTACAAGAAAGGCTTGCTCCAAGGCGAGCTGACGCAATACTACACCTTGTTGGAATTGGCAACGACATACGAGCAGAAAGCGGCAGAGCAAAAAGGCTTGGAAATGGAACTTGCCAAGATAAAGAACTTGATACAGGCAAAGATGGCGAGTCAAGACCAACGCCGTTCAAAGGTGTTGGAAAGAATGCAGGAACACGGTGTCTATTTCCTGCACCACGACCAAGAATGCCAAAGGGCTTTCGCCAACGCCAAATCTTCCGAGTTTCAGGTGGATTTCCCCAACAATATAGTTTATCTCCAAGACCGTTTCGCCAAGTACAGTGCCTCCTCCACTTTCTTCTTGAAGTTGGTGGCAAGGTTCTCCCTCTTCTTCGCCTCCTTGGACATCGACTGGATGCGCTACCCTCGCTTCATCTTCGCCGACAACATGGAGGACAAGGGAATCGAGAAAGAGCGAGCGCAGAAATTCCAATATACGCTGATAGACAAGTTGAAGGAATATCCTACGGACACCTACCAGCTCATCTACACCACCTCCTACATCACAGATGAACTTGACCACAGCGAGTATGTGGTGGGCGACCATTATGACATCAACAACAAGAGCTTGCGTAATGTATGAGCCATGTACCTATCAAAATCCTTAAAAAATGAAGTAGGCTTCGATGAGCAATGAAGCCTATTGCGATGAACAATGAAAGCGGCTTCGATGACGAATGAAGCCTATTGCATAATTTACATGGAGACGATTCTTAAAATAGAAATATAATGAAATACAACTTTCCCAATCTGTAAGACTATACACTTCCTTTTTTGGGGCGACCAG
>CAVGEN010000040.1:0-2984 GCA_963628185.1 Waltera intestinalis
CCATGCAAAGCCAGGCCCAAACAAAGGGAAAAGAGTTGTTTACATTCCATCATTTTCTATATTTTCTGTTAATTGTTATGTATCTCTTATTGCACTCGGTTTTCCGAAATAGCAGTAACGGCTGTTGTCAGGGTTGACGATGATTCGTTCCATCACTATTTCTGGACTTATCATCCAAACCTTGAGATGATTCACCTTGTCAGCATCAACAGACAACTTCACGTCGAGCCAACGAAGGTTGTCGAAAACTTCATTGCGCATACCTCTTCCTGCGCCATTCAGATAGAGCGAACGGTTGGGAGCGGGCAAAGGAGAGAGCACATTCGAACGTTTCAGGTTCTCTGGCGTGTACTCCATGAAGGTATCTACGAATCCCTTGCGTGCATCCACCTCGATGATTTCTCCATCATTGATAGACACGCCTATCTTCAAGCCATTCTCCGGGTGAATGTCCTGAGTTGGAAGAATGCCGAGACAAACCACTGCTGAATCCTTCCCCATTTGTGGCAAGTCGTATTCCAAGCAAGCTGCATTTTTATTGTGGGAAGAGTACAGATAAGAATCCGCGCCCATACATCCCTTTCCGCGACCAAGGTCGGGCAAGAACGTCCACTTAGGATTGCCGTCTATGCCTGTATTCTTGTTGTAGGCATAGGCAGGAATCGAATATTCACCTACTTTATCCGTAGCCTTTACATTCACTATGAAAGTCTGCTTATTACCCATAATCCGTATGCTTCCTTCACCTTCCTTCTCCTTCAACAGCGAATGGTCAACGGTTACATTCAGCCTTACCTCTTTGCCTACCACTCCCTTCTGCTCGCTTACCCGAATCCACTTGTCACTCACTTTCACCTTATAGTTGAAAGATTCTGAACCACGGTTGCACAAATCTATATAAGCAGGACTTGGGTACTCTCCTTCGAACGCAGGCAAGAAACCCACAGCATTTTTCCCTTCCAACAAGCCTTCACAGCCTTCCAATGCCACAGCCAAGTCTTTTCCTTTTTTCAGAGATACCGTGTCCATGGGAGGTAGGATGTTCTTCTCTGGCATAAACCATTCCTTATATCCGATATGTTTGTCGAGCATCATTCCCTTCCATTTGCCATTGCCCATTACATTATTATAGTAGTCGGTCAACCGTTGGTCTTTCTCGAAAAGCAAGCGAGCCTTCTCGGCATAATCATTGGCGATGATTCTGCCTTGCTTGGCATGGAACTTATTCATGCCGGCATAGATATAAATCTGTGCCACACCAGCCGATGCCACCACAGGATAGTACACCAACTGATAGAAGGCATCTTGTGCCTCGGCAGGTATCTTTGCCTTCAGAGCCTCAGCCCTTTCTGCCAAGTCCTGCCAAAGTTTCAACAGTCTCTCCGCCTCGTGATAGTTCACGATACTGAAATAGTCGATGGTCTCCACCTCGGGCTTGCGCCAAAGGTTGTACTTTGTAAACTTTGCCATCAGGTCTGCAGCCTCGGCTGCATTTTCTTTGCCAAAAGCCTGCGCTGTAAAATTTTGGAGATAATCCATCTCCTGACCAGCCTTGATGCCGTCTGGATTCCAAGCATAGCGCATGACGAAATCGATAGCCGACTCACGAGGTTTCAGGTCGCCCACATTGATAATCCAAATGCGGTCGATGCCCGTCTGGTAAGCTAAGTTCAACTGCTCACGCATTTTGGGGATAGTCGTGGTGTTCACCCAACGGTCGTTCCAGGGTCCACCGTTCATGTCGATATGGTAGTAAAGGCCAAGCCCACCCTTGCGGTTGCGCTCTTTCTCAGGACCAATGCGACGGATATACCCCCAGTTGTTGTCGCAGAAGAGTAAGGTTACATCGTCGGGAGCAGTTAGACCTGCATCATAGTAGCGCTGCACTTCCGTATAGACAGCCCAAAGTTGCGGAATAGCCGAAGGTTCCTTGCCATATACCTTGCGGATGATGTCGCGTTGGCCAGACATTACATCCTTCAGAGTCTGGATATTCTCGGCATCATCCCCCTTACCCATCGCCACATCGCCATCGCCACGCATACCGATGGTCACGAGGTTCTCATAATTCTTATTGCGCTCCATCCCTTCACAGAAGAAGCTGTCGATGCGAGCACGGTTTGTGATATAATCCCAAGGTCCTACTTTGTCACGACGTTTGCGATACTCATTGTGCGACCGCATCATCGGCTCATGGTGAGAGGTTCCCATCACGATGCCATACTCATCGGCGAGATAAGGATTCATCGGGTCATCCTCATTGAAGTTACTGCTCCACATCGCCGGCCACAAGTAGTTGGCTTTCAAGCGGAGAAGAAGTTCAAACATATGGGTGTACATCTTGGAATTGTTGCCGTCAAAGTGAGTTCTCGCCCAAGTGCAGAACGAGGGTTCCTCATTGTTGATGAAGATGCCTCGATATTTCACTTTAGGAGAAGGTTGCACATATCGTCCATTCTTGATATACAAGGCAGAAGCTTTCTTGGTAGGTACATCGGCCCACCAATACCAAGGTGACACACCTATTTTCTCCGAGATATCGTAGATACCATAGATAGTACCACGCTTGTCGCTGCCCACCACATAGAGATTATCGCCATCACTCTGGATGACGTATGACTCCCATTGTCCCTTGATGTCATCTACATTGATTTTGCCATTCTTCACCAATCCATCAATCAGACTACTTTTGCCAAGTGTTCCCACAATTACACTCTGATGATAGCTGGGTACAATTCTTTTCTTGGAAATGGGAAGAGATACGTTTTCCACCTCACTCTCCACACCTGTCACTCGGCGCACATCCGCCGACAAGTCTTGTGCAGCCCGCAACACACCCTTCCAGTCATCGTTTGCCACCAAAATCTTTGCCGACTTGCCATGAGCCGACAGCACAAAAGCATCTTGTTGCTGCGAAGTACTCACATAGTTATACCCCTCCGCTTGCATCATCATCGGCAAGCAGAGGAAGAATACCATCAATA
>CAVGEN010000041.1:0-58233 GCA_963628185.1 Waltera intestinalis
CCCTTTACACTCAGGCTGGAAAAAAGATAGAGATTGTTTGCAACTTCCAGCCTAAACTTCACTACTTCGCTGAGTGGTGGAAGCAGCTCTATGGCGAGAGCGAGGGCAAGGACGAGAAGGGCATCTTCCCTGCAGCTTGCGACTTCACTACCGACCTTCACTCTATGGGTCAGTGGATTCAGCAGGGCGAGCGCAGCATCTTCGAGACTGTAATCAGCGTGGAGACTCCTAATGAGAAGTTGCTCTTCCCACACGACGACGAGAACCTCGACGGTTTGAACTTCCTGGAGGGCAAGCGTGTGGACGAGGTGAACAAGATGGCAGAGCTTGGTACTCGCCTGGCTCACGTAGACGGCGGCGTGCCCAACATCTTGGTGAGCGTGCCTGAGCTGAACGCCTACTACCTCGGTCAGTTGATTTACTTCTTCGAGAAGGCCTGCGGTATCAGCGGCCTCTTGGAGGAGGTGAACCCATTCAACCAGCCAGGCGTTGAGGCCTACAAGAAGAATATGTTCGCATTGCTCAACAAGCCCGGCTATGAGGCAGAGAGCAAGGCTATCCAGGAAAGACTGGCCAATGAGAAGTAAGATGTAAATACAGGATGTAGGAGTAGTAAAACTAATCTTTTTCAAGATTTTACTACTCTTCATCTTTAATTAAAAAGACAACACAATGAGATATACATTTTTTTAGGAGTTGCACTACTTACCTTTACTTGCTGTTGTTCTGAATCAATAGACGATGCTACAAACTACAAGTCAGAAGATACAACACCTTCAATCGAATCATTATTAAAAATAGACCAAAACATGTATAAAAATTGGCAAAATAGCTCATCAAGAGCATACAGCTAATTATGTATTTACGGTTAATGGTCTCAGCACAAAAACTGTAAGATTCTCAGCAAATGAGTCACCAAATTGTGGGCTATTTCCAGATTATTCCAATGATACTTTAGAAGATAGAGGCTATTCAGCAACCCAAAAGGGAGATGTCATAACAATGACTACCAAACTTATACATATCATTTCTGATATACAAGGAATTGTATATGACAAATGGTATCCATGTAAGCCCGAAGAGCTAGAATGGAGCTATTGCATCTATAATAAATAACAATTATGCTCAATAGATTTTTTTCATTTTTAGTTTTGTCTTTCTGTGCACTTTGCACATTTGGACAAAACTATAGAATTGGATTTGACTGTGGACTATCTATTTCCAAACCTAAAGGTGAGAGTCCATTGACTGGTTACCATATAGGAGTTCATACAGAAAAAGACTTTTCCCTAAACGACACCTTTTTCTTATGCACAAGTCTCGGTCTAGCCTCCAAAGGTTGGAGTTACAAATTGTACTCCTTGGAAAACGAAAAAGATACATACAAACAGAATTGCAGGCTTTATTATTTAGAATTACCATTAGATTGTGGATATAAATTTGTCATCAACAAACAATGCAAATTTCTCATAGTTTTTGGACCCTATTTCGGAATTGGACTTTTCGGAAAAAATAAAATTACCAATTATCCAGAAACACTCTCTGATGAAGGAGACCCTTTCAAATTGGGTACCTATAAACGTTTTGACTGGGGCGGACAATTTGGTGGTGGAATTGAGATAAACAGCCATTATCAAATCACAGCAAAGTATAGTTACAGTATGGAAAAACCTACAAAGGGGAAATAGAACACTCTCAACCCAAAAGATAGAACAACAAGCATTTCTTGCATTTACTTATTTTAATTATATCCACAATGTATCAAACAACAGATCAATACTTACAAGACCACGGATTTAGAAATTTTACCCCAAAAGCCGTGCTTTTTGATATGGACGGTGTGCTCTATGACAGTATGCCCTATCACGCCATCGCCTGGCAGGAGTCGATGAAGCGATTCGGCATCCACATGACCGCCGCCGACGCCTACGCCACCGAGGGAGCCCGCGGCATCGACACCATCCAGATGATGGTGAAGAAACAGAAAGGCATCGACATCTCGCTCGAAGAGGCACAAAAGATGTATGACGTGAAAACCGAAATTTTCCATTCAATGCCTACCGCCAAGATATTCCCTGGCGTTTGCGAGGTGATGCAGAAAATCAAGAACGCAGGAATGCAGGTCGGTGTCGTGACAGGCAGTGGTCAGCGTCCACTCATCCTCCGCCTATTGAACGATTTCGGAAATTTTCTCGATGAGAACCATATCGTGACTGCATACGATGTGAAGCGTGGCAAGCCGAATCCAGACCCTTACCTAATGGGATTGCAGAAGGCAGGCGACTTGAAGCCGTGGGAAGGTATCGTGGTAGAGAATGCACCATTGGGTGTACGTGCTGGTGTAGCCGCCAATATCTTTACAGTTGCCATCAATAGTGGCCCTTTGGCAGACGAGGAACTATCCAATAAAGGCAGCAACCTACTCTATCACAAGATGACAGAATTTTGCGCAGACTTCGAGCATTTGCTTAATGCAGCAAATATCTAGTCATGGGGATTCTTGTCATCTGCCGACTCACAAACTTAACGACTTGTTGGGTATATTCCTCATGATGGTCACGGTAAGCCATGGCATGTTCTGAACCTTTGGCGATAAAAAGAGCTTTATCCCCCTTCGTCTTCGCCCCATATAGCGGATGCACCATCCACGATGGCACGAAATCATCGTTGTCACCATGGATGAAGAGCATCGGTTTGGTGCTTTTTCGCACTTGGTTGAGTTGGCTAGCCTCAGCAAACGACCAACCGTACTTCAACTTGCAAAGTGCCGAGGTCGTATTCATCAAAGGAAAAGAAGGCAAACCAAACTGAGCTTTCAACTGCGCCTCAAACTCATCCCATACACTAGAGAATCCACAATCCTCCACAAAGCACTTCACATAGTCGGGAGTCTTTTCCCCCGACACCGCCATTGTCGTTGCCGCTCCCATCGAGATGCCATGGATGACTTGCCCAGAGTTCTTCACTTCTTGTTCTTTATTCTTCACTCCAAAGATGTCGTTAGCCACCTTCGACCATTGGATAACATCCATTCGGTCGTTCCATCCCATCTGGATATGGTCGCCCTCGCTTTCTCCATGCCCATAGAGGTCTGGCAAGAGTACATTGTACTTCATGTCATGATTGTAGAGATAAGCGATATGGAGCATCCCCTCGGCTCGCACCTTGTAGCCATGCACCACGACTGCCGTTTTCGTCGTAGGCTGAGGAGCTTTGAGATAGATAGCGTGAGCCTTATAGCCCGACGGCATCGCAACGAAAGTATCCTTTACACAATGGTACAGATAGATGGAGTCCATCCACGCTACCGCCCAAGGGCACTCCCCTTTCACTCTCTGCTTCCAATGCTCCGCCGTCTGCCGGTCTGCCTGTGGATAACCTATGGAATAACTGAGCATATAACTGCTTGCTCCATATAGCCCTGCCGCTAACAAGATGACTATCGCCACCAAACTTAGCAATATTCGATTTTTCTTGACTTTCTTCATGAATTTATCCTTTGGGTTCAACGATTCCTTTTAGGTAACAAATATAGTCATAAATCCCCACATTGCCTTTCAGATGACAGAATAATTATGTTCTTTTAATAATACTCATCAAAAGATTTGCATTTATCCTAAAATCCGCAGACTTAAAAAAATGAGCAACCTGCCGGAAATTTATCACCCCATTTACCGACTGGGGCTTCAAGCGATTGTTCGGTCAAGAGGCAAGCAAAGACTTGCTGTTAAGTTTCTTAAACGACTTGTTCGAGGGCAAACTTCACGTGAAGGATGTGACCTTCAAGGACAAGGAGCAGTTGGCGGACGCTAAAGACCTGCGTGGCTGTATCTACGATGTCTATTGTGAGACAGATGACGGCAAGCACTTCATTGTCGAGATGCAAAACAGTTGGACGGTGAACTTTGTGAACCGAACCTTGTGCTATGCCAGCAAAGCGATAACAAGCCAGCGAGAGAAAGAGAAGACGAAGAAGAAAACGTCATTGTACGACTTGGTGCCAGTGTATGTCATCAGATTCATGAACTTTGCACCTCGCAATGGTGATGAGGTTCAGCAATTCAAGACTGATGTAATGCTGCGAGAGAAGAAAAGCGAGCTTGCCTTTACCGACAAGCTTCGCTTCATCTATTTGAACCTAACTTTCTTTACGAAGGAAACGGACGATTATGTAACGGATTTTAACAAATGGATTTACGTATTAAAGCATATGGAAACATTAGAAAGAATTCCTTTCGAGACTCAGAAAAAGATATTCAAGCGACTGGAAGACATCATGGACATCCGTCACTTGAAGAAAGAGGACATGGAGAATCATGAAAGCCATAGGCTTGACACAAAAACAAATTGAAAATTTGAAAGAATAGAGCCTCCATTTATGAGAATAAAACTCCCTTGCAAGAATAAGCTTACCATAAGCCCAACCTTGCAAGGGAGTTTCTATTTTTCCGATATATGTAAAACAAGCACTTAGTTGCTATAAGCACTCTCACCATGCTCGTAGATGTCGAGGCCTTCTTCCTCAACACGCTTGTCTACACGTATGCCGACTGACTTATCTACTACTAAGAAGAGGATGTAAGTAACGATGGCACTGAACACGATGCTTACCACGGTGGCAACAATCTGCACCCAAAGTTGATGCCAGTCGCCATAAAGCGAACCTTGCACGCCATCAGCACCTGTGACCGCCCGAGTGGCAAAGACACCTGTCAAGATGGAACCTAAGATACCACCAATACCATGCACACCGAAAGCATCTAGGGCATCGTCGTAACGGAACTTAGCCTTCACTACTGCCACCATGAAGAAGCAGACGCAAGTGCTGATGATACCAATCATGAAAGCGCCCAAGATGTCGGTGCTACCAGCGGCAGGAGTGATGGCAACCAAACCAGCCACGGCTCCAGTACAAGCACCCACTGTGGTAGGCTTCTTGTTCACAATCCAGTCGATGAGCATCCAGGTGGTGGCAGCTGCGGCAGTAGCCACATGGGTTACCATAAAAGCGTTGGCAGCCAAACCGTCGGCGGCCAAACCGCTACCGGCATTGAAACCAAACCAACCGAGCCAGAGGAAAGACATACCCATGAACACGAAGGTAATGTTGTGGGGAGTGATAGGATGACCAGCACGATAATCTTCGCGCTTTCCTACACACAGAGCCATCACCAAGGCAGCGACACCAGCATTGATATGCACCACAGTACCACCAGCGAAGTCGATGGCACCCATCTCCTGTAGGAAACCGCCACCCCATACCCAGTGAGCCATAGGCAGATAAGCGATGATCACCCAGAGAACAGTGAAGAGCACATAACCGCTAAACTTCACACGCTCGGCGAAGGCACCGAGAATCAAGGCTGGGGTAATCAAGGCAAACATACACTGGAACATCACGAAGGTGAGTTCAGGGATACCCGTAGGCTGGATGGTGTCTAGACCGATGCCACGGAGGAAACATTTGTCAAAACCTCCGATGATACAAGCCAAGGGGTTGCCGCTGTCGGCAAACTGAGTGGAGAACGCCCATGAGTAGCCAAAGGCCACCCAAACGAGGCTCACCACCGCAACGATAAACATCGTCTGCATCAAGATGCTAAGAATGTTCTTCTGACGAACCAAGCCGCCATAGAAGAGCGCTATACCTGGGATGGACATCAAGAGCACCAAGATGGTAGCCGTAATCATCCACGCCGTGTTACCCGTATCCAATGTTGTCAAAAATAAACTGCTCATAAATTCTTATTGTTAAAATCAGAATACTACAATATAAAACCTAACTACTACTTCTCATTCTCGGCATTGTAAAGCGCAATGTCTCCACGCTCACCTGTTCGGATACGGACAGTATCCTCCACAGGTATCACAAAGATACGCCCATCACCAATCTCTCCTGTCTGGGCTGCACCCTGAATGGCATGGATTGTTGATTCCACATTCTTATCACGCACGACAATGTTCATCAAAACACGCTCAATGCTGCTTGTATCATACATCACGCCACGATAGATTCTCGCCTGGCGCATCTTTCCTTCTCCTCTTACATTATAATAAGAGAACCACTCGATGTCGGCAGCCAAAAGGGCTTTCTTGACATCCTCAAACTTAGATTTGCGAATAATCGCCTCGATTTTCTTCATAAATCTTACGTTTTTTGTTTATACTTTTATTGATTGCCAATCACTGAATTACAAATTGCTAACTTTCGGCTGCAAAATTAGTACATTTTGAAAGAATAAGAGTGCAATATATTACATAAAGAAAATTTAAAATATGCCAAAATAACATATTGCCAATCCCTTTTGTATTTTACTTTCAAACCGAAAGAAAAATACCACATGAAACTTACAATCAGAAAGACAAAGAAAAATATTAGAAGAAAAACGCATAATTTTTCTTGGTTATTTCAGCAAAACGTTGTACTTTTGCAACCGAAATCAAACAAATCGTTATTGATTTTCCAATTTGACGCTCAAAACGTCATATAAGAAGCAACGAATCACACGTAGAAATACGAAGAAGTCAAATAAAACTTAACAACAAAAGAAGAATATGAAAGAAACAATTCATTTCACCAAGATGCACGGGGCTGGCAATGACTACATTTATGTAGATACAGAGCTATACGACATCCCAGACCCTGAGAAAGCAGCCATTGTTTGGAGTGCGTATCACACAGGGATTGGAAGCGATGGATTGGTTCTCATCGGAAAACCTTGGGATGGCAGAAGGGCCGACTACTCCATGCGCATCTTCAATGCCGATGGTTCGGAAGCTATGATGTGTGGCAATGCAAGTCGCTGTATCGGAAAATACCTCTACGAAAAGGGATTAACCCGAAAAGACACCATCCGTTTGGAGACTTTGTCTGGCATCAAAATACTGAAACTACATATTCAGGACAATGGCAAAGTAGTTGACTCGGTGACTGTCGATATGCTCCAGCCAAAATTGGAAAACAAAGAGCAGTTCGTGGGACCTACGACACTGAAAGCCGATGGCAGGGTCTTCGAGGGAACCTTTGTTTGCATGGGAAATCCCCATTTCGTCACTTTCGTCGATGACATCGACACCATCGACATCGCACATTATGGAAAGATTCTCGAAAGAGACAAGGCTTTTCCTCAACGATGCAACATCGAATTCGCACAAATAACAGATACCGACATAATTCGCACACGTGTCTGGGAGAGAGGAAGCGGCATCACAATGGCCTGTGGAACTGGTGCTTGCGCAACAGCCACTGCAGCCTCGCTCACCAATCGTGCCGGCAGGAAAAGTAGTATTGTGATGGATGGAGGAACGTTAGAAATTGAATACAGCGAAACCGACAACCACGTCTATATGACAGGACCTGCCACTTTCGCTTTCGAGGGAGAAATTGAATTACCAGAATAATAGAACGCAAACTTAAATAATAATAGGTATTGACAAAATACCACAATAAAAGGAGAACAACAATATGGCATTAGTAAACGAACATTTCCTGAAGTTGCCTGGCAACTACCTCTTCGCAGACATCGCAAAGAAGGTTAACGCCTACAAGATTGCCCATCCTAAGCAGCAAGTTATCAGCTTGGGCATCGGTGACGTAACCCAGCCTCTCTGCCCTGCAGTCATCAAGGCAATGCACAAGGCCGTGGAAGAGATGGCAGTACAAGCTTCCTTCCGAGGTTATGGCCCGGAAAGAGGTTACGACTTTCTACGTGAGGCAATCATCAAGAACGACTATTTGCCCCGTGGCATTCACCTCGACCCCAACGAGGTTTTCGTGAATGATGGAGCCAAGAGCGACACGGGAAACATCCAGGAGATTTTGAGATGGGATAACAACATCGGTGTCACCGACCCAATTTATCCAGTATATATCGACTCAAACGTGATGATAGGACGTGCAGGAGTCTTTGAGAATGGCAAGTGGAGCAACGTAACTTACATGCCATGCGACGAGGGCAACAATTTCGTTCCTCAGATTCCAGACCATCGTGTGGATATGATTTATCTCTGCTATCCCAACAACCCTACAGGTACGGTCATCACCAAGGAGGAACTTCGCAAGTGGGTAAATTATGCCACAAAGAACGAAAGTATCATCCTCTACGATGCCGCCTACGAGGCATACATCACCGACCCGGAGATTCCTCATAGCATCTATGAGATTCGTGGGGCGAGAAAGGTGGCGATAGAGTTCCGTAGCTATTCGAAGACGGCTGGATTCACAGGTGTGAGATGTGGATATACCATCGTACCAAAAGACTTGAAGGCAAAGACCTTGTCTGGAGAAGAGGTAGCACTCAACCCTATTTGGGATCGTCGCCAATGCACCAAGTTTAATGGCACCAGCTACATCAGCCAACGTGCCGCCGAAGCCATCTACACCTCAGAGGGCAAGGAGCAAGTGAAAGCCACCATACAATATTATATGCAGAATGCCCGCATCATGAGAGAGCACTTGCAAAAACTTGGCTTACGAGTATATGGCGGTGAGAATGCCCCCTATCTTTGGGTCAAGACTCCGAACAATACGCCAAGTTGGAAGTTCTTCGAAGAAATGCTCTATGGAGCGAGCGTTGTCTGCACACCGGGAGTAGGCTTCGGTCCTTCTGGCGAAGGCTACATCCGATTGACGGCCTTCGGAAAAAGAGAAGATTGCATAGAGGCAATGGAAAGAATCTCCAAGTGGTTTGGTAAATAAAAAAGAAAAGAAAAAATATGTATCACGAAGAAAAAAGAGGACAGAGGTCAGAAGACAATCAGACACCTCACTCTTCACTCTTCACTAAAAAATATAAGGCATGAGCAACTTAAGATTTGAAGCTGTTTCAGAGGCTTCCAAGAGAAAGCCTGTTGAGGTAACCGTTCCTAGCGAGCGACCAAGTGAGTTCTATGGCAAGAAAGTTTTCAACCGCCAGAAGATGTACAAATATCTTCCAGCTGACGTTTACGAGAAACTCGTTGATGTAATCGACAACGGCGCACGTCTCGACCGCAACATCGCCAATGCTGTTGCCAAAGGCATCAAGCAGTGGGCAGACGAGAACGGTGTAACACACTACACACACTGGTTCCAGCCATTGACAGAAGGTACTGCCGAGAAGCACGACAGTTTCATCGAGCACGATGGCAAGGGTGGTATGATCGAGGAATTTTCCGGCAAGTTGCTCGTACAGCAGGAGCCAGACGCTTCTTCTTTCCCATCAGGTGGTATCCGCTCTACCTTTGAGGCTCGCGGTTACTCCGCTTGGGATCCTACATCTCCTGTGTTCATCATCGATGACACTCTCTGCATCCCTACCGTGTTTATCTCATATACTGGTGAGGCTCTTGACTACAAGGCTCCATTGCTCCGTGCATTGCATGCAGTCAATGTTGCAGCTACAGATGTTTGCCACTACTTCAACCCAGATGTTAAGAAGGTGATTTCCAACCTCGGTTGGGAGCAGGAGTACTTCTTGGTTGACGAAAGCCTATATGCAGCACGCCCAGACTTGATGTTGACTGGTCGCACCTTGATGGGTCACGACTCAGCCAAGAACCAGCAGATGGACGACCACTACTTCGGTGCCATCCCAGAGCGTGTACAGGCTTTCATGAAGGACTTCGAGATTCAGGCTCTTGAACTTGGCATCCCTTGCAAAACTCGCCACAACGAGGTAGCTCCTAACCAGTTTGAGGTAGCTCCTATCTTCGAGGAGACCAACCTTGCCGTTGACCACAATATGCTCCTCATGAGCTTGATGAAGAAGGTGGCACGCCACCACGGATTCCGTGCCCTCTTGCACGAGAAGCCATTTGCCGGCATCAACGGTTCTGGTAAGCACAACAACTGGAGTCTCGCTACAGATACAGGTATTTTGCTCCACGGTCCAGGCAAGACACCAGAGGACAACCTCCGTTTCGTAGTGTTTATCGTAGAGACTTTGATGGGTGTATATAAGCACAATGGTTTGCTCAAAGCTTCCATCATGAGTGCTACCAACGCTCACCGTCTTGGTGCCAACGAGGCACCTCCAGCTATCATCTCTTCATTCCTCGGCAAGCAGCTCACCGAGCTCCTCGACCACATCGAGAAAGCCGACAAGGACGAACTCTTTACAGTAGCTGGCAAACAGGGTATGAAGTTGGATATCCCAGAGATTCCAGAGTTGTTGATTGATAACACCGACCGTAACCGTACTTCTCCATTCGCCTTCACGGGTAACCGTTTCGAGTTCCGTGCCGTAGGTTCAGAGGCTAACTGCGCATCAGCAATGATCGTTTTGAACACAGCCGTAGCCGAGGCCTTGACCGATTTCAAGAAGCGTGTTGACGAGCTTATCGCTAAGGGCGAGGACAAGACTTCTGCTATCATCGACATCGTTCGCCAGGACATCAAGGCTTGCAAGCCTGTTCGTTTCGACGGCAACGGTTACTCTGACGAGTGGGTAGAAGAGGCTATGAAGCGCGGCTTGGACTGCGAGAAGAGCTGTCCTAAGATTTTCGAGCGTTATCTCGACCCTGCATCTATCAAGATGTTTGAGGATATGGGCGTGATGAAGAAGAACGAGTTGGAAGCACGCAACGAGGTGAAATGGGAGACCTACACCAAGAAGATCCAGATTGAGGCACGCGTAATGGGCGACCTCTCAATGAACCACATCATCCCTGTGGCAACCCATTACCAGAGCCAGTTGGCAAAGAACGTTCAGAACATGATCGACATCTTCGGTGCTGACGAGGCCAAGAAGTTGGCTGCCCGCAACATCAAGATTATCAAGAAGATTGCAGAGCGTACCGAGGAAATCGAGAAGGGTGTAGAGGAGTTGGTAAATGCCCGCAAGATAGCCAACAAGATAGAGAGCGAGCACGACAAGGCTATCGCTTACCACGACACAGTGGCTCCAAAGATGGAGGAAATCCGTTACCAGATCGACAAGCTGGAGTTGACGGTAGCCGACGAGCTTTGGACATTGCCTAAGTATCGTGAGTTGCTCTTCATCAGATAATTCTCCATAAGAATATAGAACCATCTGATTAGTGTATCGGATAAACATAAAAGCTCTAAATGAGCTACTCTTCATCAGATATAACAAAGAACGATCAATCTATTTCTTTTATTGGTTGTTTAAGTTTGCGCGGAGTGTGGTTGTGAAACTACGCTCCGCTTTTTGTGTTATTTTACGCAAACTTAAACAACTAATAAAAAGCATTTCGGCCTTTTTACTAGAATCTTCTTTGTTAATAAAGAGAAATCAAAAAGAATCCTTTGCCATTTAAAACAAAAATTGTAACTTTGTAGAAAATTAGTGTTAATAATGAGCGAGAATATTTACAAGATATTTGAGACCTTACGTTTTCATCATGAGGATGAAACTGTAGAGTTTAAGAAAGCCGAGAATAATTTCGACTTCGACTTGTTGGGCAAATATTTCTCTGCATTGAGCAACGAAGCGAATTTGCACCACCACGAATTTGCGTGGTTGGTCTTTGGTGTACATGATAAGACAAGGGAAATTATAGGTACATCCTATAAGAACAGCCCTGTAAGCTTGCAAAAATTAAAACAAGATTTTTCCCAACAGACAACCAATAATATCACATTTAGGAATATACATTCTATCGAGATTGAAGGAAAGCGTATTCTCTTGTTTCAAATACCAGCAGCCCCCGTGGGGTTCCTGTTGCTTGGCAAGGGCATTACTATGCTCGCCGTGGCGAAAGTTTGTCAGCCCTAGATATGGGGAAGTATGACGCACGAATTATTGTTATGGAACGTGAGAATGAATTGGAATTTATCAATCGTGGCGGTTTCTACAATGGAAAACCTGAGGACTATGCGCTAGGCAATAAAGTGCCAGATGACTATCGTAATCCGTTCTTAGTTCAAGCAATGGCAAACATCAAGATGATCGACACGGAAGGATTCGGTATTCACAAGCTATATGTCAAGCAGAAAGAACGTTACTTGCCGATGCCTGATTACGACAAAAGCGATGCCGACCATGTCGTGCTAACATTGCCAGGTACCATCATAGATGAAGACTATAGCTTGATGTTACTAGAAAATACAGATATCGATTTAGCTACCGCCATACTTCTCGACAAAGTACAGAAGGGAAAAAGTGGACAAATAAATGATGCCGCCTTAAAAATGTTGAGAAAGAAGAAACTTGTAGAAGGTCGCAAACCTCATCTGTATGCATCCAAGATGGTTGCAAAAGCTACGAATCAAGAAGTACACTATACCTTGACTAAAGGTTTTGATGATACAGAGTGCATCGAATGGGTAATCAAGGCTTTAAAAGACCATGGTGTTTTGTCACGCAAGCAGATTGACGAACTACTATGGGGAAAGTTGCCGATAGATTTTAACGAGAATCAAAAAAAACGAAAAATAGGTAATATTTTAGCTAAAATGAAGAAATCTAACCAATTGCGTCTTGATTCTAAACGCCTGTGGCATTTAGTTGAGATTTAGTCGAGTTAGTCGGGAATTTAGTCGAGATTTACGTGAATTTAAAGCGAGTTTAGTCGGGAAAGACGTGAACATTCTGTCATACTTTCAGAGCTCAACTATTCAAAAAACGAATCATAACAAGCTATTTTTCAACAAATTACAAAAAGTACGTTACAAACTCGCCTTACATAACAATTAAAGCGACTTAAAGTGACATTTACGTAAGTTTAGTCGAGATTTACGT
This sequence comes from Waltera intestinalis, assembly GCA_963628185.1. GTDB lineage: Bacteria > Bacteroidota > Bacteroidia > Bacteroidales > Bacteroidaceae > Prevotella. The sequence goes on from CAVGEN010000041.1 coordinate 12,684, forward strand.
GAGTTTAAGCCAAAAAACGAAATTAAAGATGAAAGAAACATTATCAAAATATATAGATTTGCTCAACAAGAGCTATTCCACTCATGAAACAACAGAACATAGTTTCAGGGAGAGAATTTAAGCAACTTTGTGAAACCTCATTGAACAGCGAAGATACTAATTTGTGCAGCTCTATGGGTAAGACAGAACGCTATACACTCATCAACGAACCACGAAGAAAGTCTTATGGGGCTCCAGACTATGAGTTATTGAATTCGATAGAAGTAACAAATCAGACCACTGACTTTGTCCATAGGAACACAAGGCTGCGGAAAGAGCACTATATCTAAACTTGTCACTATTTGCAAAGACAAGAATGTGCAGCTCCTTACATCATGCCACTTCAGAAGAAAGCAGAGTTGGGGAATTACTAACAAAAACGTTCAGAATCCTAGTAAAAAGGGATTCTGAACGTTTTTTTGTGATAGATGAAACTATCTGAAAGAGAACATCACTCGAAGAGCCAGTTCTTCACGATTGTCTTTCCCTCCGGGGTCAGCACGCTTTCGGGATGGAACTGGATGCCATGGATGTCGTAGTTTTTATGGCGCAAGCCCATGATGCAACCATCGTCGCTCACAGCCGTCACATCCAGACACTCAGGGAAGCCTGCCCTATCCACTACCCACGAATGATAGCGACCTATCTCGATGCGCTTAGGCAGACCGTCAAAGATAGGGTCGTTGCCGAACTGGGTGCATGGCGTAGCCACTCCGTGATATACTTCCGAAAGATTGGTCAGTCGGGCACCAAACACCTCGCCTATCGCCTGATGTCCCAAGCACACACCCAACATGGATTTCCTGCCGGCATAATGCTTGATGACATCCAACAACAAGCCCGCCTCGGATGGGATTCCAGGGCCAGGGCTGAGGATAATCTTGTCAAATCTGTCCAACTCGTTCAGTTGGAATTGGTCGTTACGATATACCGTCACTTCCACACCCAACTCTTTCACCAAGTGAGCCAAGTTGTAGGTAAAGGAATCGTAATTATCTACTATTACTACTTTCATAATTGTTCTGCTATATGGATAGCCTTGGTCAAGGCTCCCAACTTATTGTTACACTCTTCCAACTCATACTGGTCGTTGCTCTTCGCCACGACACCACTGCCAGCCTGGAACCACAGTTCACCATTACGGCTGATGAAAGTACGGATGACGATGGCTTGGTTCAAGTCACCATTCAAACCGATGAAGCCGATGCAACCTCCATACGCTCCACGATTGTGAGGTTCCAACTCGGAGATTATCTGCATGGCACGTACCTTTGGCGCCCCGCTCAGCGTGCCAGCGGGGAAGGTATCTATAAACTCCTTGATATGGTCGGAATCCTTATCCAATGTTCCACTCACACGGCTCACCAGATGGATGACATGGCTATAGAACTGCATGTCCTTATAGAAATCCACCTTCACACCATGACAGTTGCGGCTCAAGTCATTGCGTGCCAAATCCACCAACATCACATGCTCGGCATTCTCCTTCGGGTCATTGCGGAGGAACTCGGCAGCCTTGCGGTCTTCCTCCATATTGCCAGTACGCTTGGTGGTACCAGCGATAGGGTCTATGAAAGCCGTGTCGCCCACGATGCGGTTGTGGGTCTCTGGCGAAGAACCGAAGATGCGGAAGCCGCCAAAGTCAAAATAGAAGAGATAAGGACTGGGATTAATGCTTCGCAACGCTCGATAGAGCTTGAAGTCATCGCCCTCATATTTCTGCACGAACCGACGGCTCACCACAATCTGGAAAACATCGCCACGCAAACAGTGCTGGATACAGCGACGAACATTCGCCTTGTGCTCCTCATCGGTCAAAGTCGATGTGGTTTCTCCTACAGGGTGGAAATCATAAGGCTTGACATTCGCCTTATTCACTGCTTTCAGCAGTTCGTCCAGTTCAGTCTCCTCACCCAAAGTAATCATCTCCATCGTATTATTGAAGTGGTCGAACACGATGATGTCCTTATACATTATATAATATATATCAGGAGCATCATTCTTCTCCATTGTTGTATCTTTCACCGGGATGTTCTCAAAATATCGCACGGCATTGAAGGTGGTGAAGCCATAGAGTCCACAGAAGTCCTTGCCTTCGCCCTCGACATGGAACGAATGCACAAAATCGTTGATAGCCTTGGAGATGGCGAGCTTGCAAGCCTCGCCCTTCCCCTCGCCAAAGGCAGGGAGTTTCTGTTTCTGGATGGTTCCGTCGGGATAAGTGGCGGTAACGAAGCCATGCCCCACGGCAATACTTGCCATCGGATGCACACCGATAAAAGAGCGTGAGTTATCAGAACCATGATAGTCGCTACTTTCCATCAATGCCGACTGGGGATAAATGTCTCTCAATCGCATATAGACTCCCACCGGCGTATAGAGGTCGGCGAGAATCTTGCGTGTATTTGTCGTATAGTTAAAAATCTCCATATTCCTTTGCCATTTCCTTATTAGACAAATAGGTTTGCACATCCTTGTCGCCGCGACCACTGACCGTCAGCACGACCACATCGTCTTTCTTAAACTTCATCTTCTTCAAGGCTGCCACGGCATGGGCACTCTCAATGGCAGGGATGATGCCCTCCATACGAGTCAGTTCGTATCCGGCATAGATAGCCTCATCATCCTTGATGGCGAGCACATGGCTGCGCCCGCTTGTTGCCAAGTCGGCGTGCATCGGTCCGATGCCAGGGTAGTCAAGCCCTGCGCTGATGGTAAAAGCCTCCTTGATTTGTCCGTCATCCGTTTGCATCACGAGAGTACGTGCCCCATGGATGATACCTTCCGTACCACAGTGCATGGTTGCGGCTGTATAGTCGGTGTCGATACCATGGCCGGCAGCCTCAGCGAGATAAATCTGCACACGGTCATCATCGATATAATGATAGATGGTACCAGCCGCATTGCTGCCACCACCCACACAAGCAATCAGATAGTCAGGATAGTCGCGACCAACTTTCTCTTCCAACTGCCATTTCAATTCCTCCGAGATGACGCTCTGCATCTTTGCCACAATGTCGGGATAAGGATGAGGTCCCATCGTGCTTCCCACAATATAGAAGGTGTCCTGTGGATGGCAGCACCAGTCACGGATAGCCTCTGAACAAGCGTCGCTCAATGTCATGTTGCCTGTACGAACAGGATTGACCTTGGCTCCCAACATCTTCATACGCTCCACATTGGTATGCTGACGCTCCACGTCGGTAGCTCCCATGAAGATTTCGCACTTCATGTTCATCAAGGCACAAACCGTAGCTGTAGCCACTCCGTGCTGTCCTGCACCCGTCTCGGCGATGATACGCGTCTTGCCCATCTTCTTCGCCATCAGAATCTGCCCGATGGTATTGTTGATTTTGTGGGCACCTGTATGGTTCAAGTCCTCACGTTTCAAATAGAGTTGGCAACCATACTTCTCACTCATGCGCTTGGCATAGTAGAGAGGTGAAGGGCGACCTACATAGTCTTTCAAGAGAGCACGATACTCTTTCTTGAACTCCTCGCTCTCGATGATGGGCTTGTAAGCCTCCTGAAGTTCCGTCACACACTTATATAATATCTCCGGCACGTATGCACCGCCGAATTTTCCGAAAAATCCTTTATCGTCAACTTGATACATATTCTAAGATTGAAATATTTAAAAATTGAAATGTGGAAATATTGCATTACTGCTTCAGTGCCTCGAAAAGTTCATCGAGAGCTGTGTCCGGGTTGCCGGTCTCGTTGAGCAAGGTGACAAACTTGCTGCCGATGATGGCACCTGCCGCATTGTCTTGCGCACTGGTCAGGGTCTGCTTGTTGCTGATGCCGAATCCTATCATGCGAGGATTGCGCAGGTTCATACTGTTGATATGGTTGAAGTACGCCAACTTGGCGTCGCCAAAGTTGCTTTGCGCTCCCGTGATACTAGCCGAACTTACCATATAGATGAAGCCATCGGTATGTTCGTCGATAAAACGGATGCGTTCCTCGCTGGTCTCTGGCGTTATCATCATGATGACACGGATGTCGTACTTGTCGGCGATAGGCTTCACCACCTTCAGATAGTCATCGAATGGCAAGTCGGGGATGATGGTGCCACTGACACCACTCTCTACACAACTCTTGAAGAACTCTTCTATGCCGTAGTGCATGATAGGGTTCAAATAGCCCATCAATACCAAAGGTAACTGCACTTCGTCTTTGATTTCCTTCAACTGAGCGAAGAGTTTCTTCACGGTCATGCCGTTTTTCAAGGCAACCGTACCTGCGCTCTGGATAACAGGACCATCAGCAAGGGGGTCGCTGAACGGAATACCCACCTCTATCATGTCGATGCCATGGCGTTCCATCGCCTTAATCACACTGCCCGTGCCGTCCAGCGTAGGACAGCCTGCGCAGAAATACAAGCTCAAAAGCTTGCGGTCTTTATTGTTTGCAAACAAAGTATTTATCTTATTCATACTTTTACGTTTTTACTTCTTACTTTTTTACCTTTTTACTCTTTTACCCTTAATAAGAATGCCCTTAGTTTCTCCACATCCTTCAGTCCTGGTTCTATCTCGAACTTTGAGTTTAGGTCGATGCCGACACACTTAGGATGACGGAAGCCCCTGATGCGTTCAGCATCCTCCAGTCCGATACCTCCACTCAAGAGGAAAGGAACCTCGCCGTCATATCGTTCCAATACTTGCCAATCAAACTGTTCACCACTTCCACCGACAGTCTTGCACTTGGTGTCGAAGAGGAAGAGGTCAACAGCTCCTACATACTCCTTATATTTCTCAATGTCTTCGGCTGTAGCCACGCTGATAGCCTTGACAATCTTGATGCCAGGCTTGATGTCTGGGTCGAGTGTGGCTCGAAGGTTCTCGCACGTCTCCCGAGGCTCGTTGCCATGAAGTTGGATGTAGCCGAGGTCATAGTTATATACTCTCGTCACTATGTTCTGAGGCATATCATCCACAAAGACCCCTACCCTTGCCGGAGTTCTTTCCTTGTCTTTTACAGATTCCTTCTCTCCTGCTTTCATCCGCAAGATTCTCTCCTCCGAATAATCGGGGATGATTCCAGCCCTGCTACTTACCATTTGTACATAGCGTGGAGACTTAGGATAGAAGATGAATCCCATCATATCTATACCCAGGTCTGAAACTTCGCGAATATTATCGGCATCGCGCATACCACAAACCTTGATGATCATATTTCCAATAAAGTGTTGAATGTTGAATTAGGCATACCTTCCTACACATTTCTAAAGAAAGCTCAGAAACTCGGCGAGAGCCTTTCCTGGATTTTCTTGTTTCATGAATTGCTCTCCCATGAGGAAACCTCGGAAGCCTGCAGCCCTGAGTTGCTTCACGGTCTCGGGATTCGAGATGCCGCTCTCGCTCACCCGGCACACCTCCTTGGGCAATTGCTCCGCCAAGCGGAAGCTATTCTCCACATCAGTCACAAACGTGCCAAGGTTGCGATTGTTGATACCATACATGTCAGGCTCCAGTTCGGCATACTCGAAGTCACGGTCGTTGTGCATCTCCAGCAAAACCTCCAAACCCAACTGGTGTGCCATGCCGAGCAATCGCTTGCACTCTTCCTTGGCTAGACAAGCCGCAATCAAGAGTACGGCAGAGGCTCCACAGTAGCGAGCTTGTAAGAGTTGGTATTCCTCGATGACGAAGTTCTTATATAAGATCGGTATATCGACACCCGTCAGGCGAGCCTCCTGTATATACTCGTCATATCCCCCAAAGTAGTCGATGTCGGTAAGGATGCTGAGGGCCGTGGCTCCATTCTCTTGATAACTCAGAGGAATAACACCAGCCTTGCCTTCTTCCTTAATCCATCCTTTGGAAGGCGACTTGCGCTTGAACTCGGAGATGATGCCTGTAGGAGAAACCATCAAAGCCTCTCGCATACTGCCCCCCGGCACCTTGCCGTCATCGTCCTTCATCTTCTGTTCAGCCAGCGTAATCATCTGACGAGGCGAAATGAAACGTTTGCGCTGGTCAATCTCGATTCGCTTGTGAGCGACAATCTCTTCTAAAATATCCATTTTTCACTCTTCACTTAACTATTGAGTTCCACGAATTTCTTGAATGTAGCGAGAGCCTTTCCACTGTCGATGCTCTCTCGTGCTATCTCCACACACTCCTCGATACTCTTCTGCCCCTTCTCCATCACTTGGATTCCGAAGGCTGCATTGGCGAGCACGATTTTCTTCTGGGCTGGAAGGGCACGATTTTCAAGCACTGCGTCGAAAATGTCTTTCGCCTCTTCCTCGGTAGCTCCGCCCCTCACCTCTTCCGGTTTGGCGATGTCGAAGCCCAAATCTTGCGGACGGAAGATACGCTCATAGCTATTGGTTGTCACCTTGAAGTCGCTGGTAAGAGAAATCTCATCATAACCATCGATGCTGTTGACAATGCCATAGTCGATGCCTATCTTCTGATACACCTGGCGATAAAGGCGCATCTGGTCAAGGTTGGCAACGCCCAACAATTGGCATTTGGGTTGACTCGGGTTGACCAAAGGACCCAGGAGATTGAAAACCGTAGGAAACTGCAAAGCCTTGCGGATAGGCCCCACAAACTTCATGGCCTTGGCAAAGAGTTGGGCATGGAGATAGACGATGCCTGCCTCATTGATGCTACGGTTGAGCTTATCCATGTCATCGGTGAACTGTACCCCATGGTTACGAATCACGTTAGAAGCTCCACTCACCGAAGTAGCGGCATAGTTGCCATGCTTGGCCACCTTGTAACCAGCTCCGGCTATCACAAAACAAGAAGTGGTAGAAATATTGAAAGTGTTCTTACGGTCGCCGCCCGTACCCACCACGTCGATATAACGGTCGCAGTCGAGGATGGCAGGAACGCCTGTCGCCAAGATACCATCACGGAAGCCCAACAACTCATCCACGGTGACACCTCTCATCTGCAAGCCAGTGAGCAATGCTGTGATTTGTTCCTCCGGGAACTCACTCTTGGTGATACCCACGATGATATTCTTGGTTTCCTCACGGGAAAGTTCCTCGTGATTCAACATTCTGTTTAAGATGTCCTTCATTTCCATAATTCAAGTCTCCTATTTTTTATTTTTATACTCGATGCAAGAATGCCCACCAAGTAGGCAGTACAAGAAAAAGACCTGTCGTAAGAACGGCAGGCCTTTTATATTTTTTCATGGATTCCATATCCACACACGGCTTATCGACTCACGACTATTTAAATCTTGAGAAACGCCACCACCATGCTACTGTAGATACAAATGCCATCATATTCTTTATAGTTTAAATGATTTTGTTCAATTAATTATTATTCGATTGCAAAAGTACACTTTTTCTAGCAAACTACAAACTTTTTGGCGAAAAATTTACGAATTTAATAGAAATTAGCGATTTCAGACACCGTTTTTGGGGAAATATGGAGAGAGAGACAAAGCTATACCTTATTATATATAGAGAACTGTCAACTTTCGGAAGTTCGTTTTATTCCCTAAAAAATAGCCTGAAATGTAATAATCAACCAAAACATTCGTTATAATAACAAATACATGAACATTATTAACAATAACAGCAACGCCTATGAAGCATATTTTTACTTCTGAAGAAATGAGACCTTCTGAAAGGACCATCAACATCATCAAACAGATAGCTTATACCTATCGCGCTATCAAGATGAACGGAAAGTACGAGGTGTTCTGTCTTAACTAAATATCCTAACAATATGAAGACTATAGTATCACCTTCATTGCTCTCGGCCAATTTCCTCGACTTGAGAAGCGAACTCAATATGATCAACGAGAGTGAGGCGGAATGGCTTCACCTCGATGTGATGGATGGTGTTTTCGTGCCCAACATCTCCTTCGGCTTCCCCGTCTTGGAGGCTGTGAGCAAAGTTTGCACGAAAGCACTCGACGTGCATTTCATGATAGCACATCCCGAACAATACATCGAGCAAACCGCCAAGCTAGGGGTCATGATGATGAACGTACACTACGAGGCTTGCCTACACCTGCATCGCACCATCCAACAGATACATGCTGCCGGCATGAAGGCTGGCGTCACCCTCAACCCTTCCACCCCAGTAAGCGTACTTGAAGATATCATCGGGGATGTGGATATGGTACTGCTCATGAGTGTAAACCCTGGGTTCGGCGGACAGAAGTTTATCGAAAACACCATCAAGAAGGTGGCTCGACTACGCCAGCTCATCAAGGAAAGCGGCTCCCACGCCCTCATCGAGGTGGATGGCGGTGTGCAAGCAGAGACCGCCCCCCGCCTTGTCAAGGCAGGAGTCAACGTACTGGTCAGCGGCAGCTATGTTTTCAAGAGCACCGACCCGCTCTCCACCATCCACGCTCTGAGAGAACTCAAGCAGCTAGATGCCTAGCGATATATACACGACCGCCATGTAAGCCTAGCAGAGGTCTAGGCATACATGGTGTTTTTTTGCCATGCGGCGAAGGTTGAGTATGGCATATCTCATTCTTCCCAAGGCCGTGTTGATGCTCACTCCCGTAGCCTCGGCGATTTCCTTGAACGAGATTTGCTGGTAATATCTCATATACACCACCTCGCGCTGCAGCGGAGGCAGCTGGTCCATCATCTTCTTCACGTCAGTAAGCACCTGATTGTAGATGATGTCATCCTCGGTGTTGCGCAACAAGAGGTCATTCGAGCCACTCAAGTTGGAGAGGTCGTTGCCACCGTTGGCCTCCACCACATTCTTGCTGCGGGAGTCACGATACTGATCCATCATCACGTTATGAGCGATGCGCATGCACCAAGCACAAAACTTACCATTGGTGGTGTATTGGTGTTTTTGAAGTTTACTGATGACCTTGACGAAGGTTTCCTGGAAGATGTCGTTGGCTACCTCTTGGTCGTGTACCATAAACATGATATACGAGAATAGCTTTACCTCATTGCGTGAAAGCAACAGGTCGAAGGCACGATTGTTACCCTCGACATACAACAACGCCAACTCCTCGTCGGTCAATTCTTGTAGATTTCTCATTTCTTAATCCTTATGTTTTTAATTAAGTAAATGTCTAATCAATAGGCTATCTTCTTTAAATTACACGTTTCTAATTATTCTTACATACTTGCAAAGGTAACTTATTTTCAACAATCCACCAAACTTTTAACATAAAAAAGCGTTCCACGACACAATAAATCTGCGAAATCCACAAAAAAGGTTGGCTACAGGACGTAACCAACCGAATAAATACATAGCTTAGCCAAAGATTTGTTAAACTATGATGCCGCAAAGATACGCCTTTTTTCCGTACGTTCCAAATATTTTTAACGCAAAATTACTTTTTTAACATTGTGTGCGTGGACATTTCAAAGAAAAGTTGTATCTTTGCATGAAATTAGGCGATTATTACGCCTCTTGTCACTCGGAACATAAACAAACCTACAAGAAACAAAAGATGAAACACTTAAAAACTTTGCTGCTAGCTCTGTTGCTCCTCCCTGTCTGCGCTTTCGCTTTAGGATGGAACGAGCAAGAGTATCTGCAGATTGAAAAAAGCATCGTACTGCCTCAGACTCATGAGCGCCAGTTTGTCATCACCGCCTTTGGTGCCAAGCAGAACGCATCGGCTGCACAAAACCAAAAGGCTATCAACCGACTCATCTCCTTGGTTTCCAAGAAGGGGGGCGGCAAGGTAATCATCCCAAAGGGTACTTGGAAGACGGGAGCCATCGAACTAAAGAGCCACGTCAACCTCGTCATCGAGGAAGGCGCCACCCTGCAGTTTGTCTTCGACACCAGCCTCTACCCTCTCGTCCGCACCTCTTGGGAAGGATTGGCCTGCTGGAACTACTCTCCCTGCATCTACGCCTACAAGGCTACCGACATTGCCATCACTGGCAAGGGCACCATCGACGGCGGTGGCAGCAACGACACCTGGTGGCAGATGTGCGGAAAGGACTCCTTCGGCTACAAGGAAGGCGTGACCAAGGAGGCACAGAACCTAGGTTCTCGCGCCAAACTCTTGAAGCAAGCCGAGGACGGCGTGTCATTCGACGAACGCAAGTTTGGCAAGGGACAAGGTTTGCGTCCTCAGCTCGTCAACTTCGTTCGTTCCGAGCGCATCCTCATCCAAGGTGTCAAGATGCTCAACTCACCATTCTGGGTGATGCACCCTCTGCTCTGCAAGAATATCACCGTGGATGGCGTGATGGTATGGAACGAAGGTCCTAACGGTGACGGCTGCGACCCAGAGGCATGCGAGAATGTGCTTATCCAAAACTGCGTTTTCCATACCGGAGATGACTGCATCGCCATCAAGAGCGGCCGCAACAACGATGGCCGTCTTTGGAACCAACCTTCACGCAATATCATCATCCGTGGATGCGAGATGCAAGACGGGCATGGCGGTGTCGTGATAGGAAGCGAGATTTCGGGCGGTTGCGAGAATGTCTATGCACAAGACTGTGTGATGGACTCTCCTCACCTCGACCGCATCCTTCGCATTAAGACCAACAACTGCCGTGGCGGTGTCATCAAGAACATCAATATGCGCAACGTCAAGGTGGGACAATGCAAGGAGGCAGTGGTGAAAATCAACCTCGACTACGAGCCTAAGGAGATTTGCTACCGTGGTTTCGAGCCTAGCGTAAGTCAAGTCTATGTGGAGAACGTAACTTGCCAGAAGAGCAACTACGGTGTGCTCATCGTGGGCCGCGACCAGTTGGAGAACGTGACCGACATCACTGTGAAGAACTGCCAGTTTGCCGGTGTGCAGAAAGAGCCTGTCAAGATTACCGGGAAGACTCGCAACGTGAACTTCGACAACCTGATGATAAACGGTTCGCTGGTACTCAACAAGGCCGACCGCCCTTACAAAACTTACAGCGAATGGCTTACCCACAGCGAGATGCAGCGTGTGCCCCATCCCTACAACCTCGACTTCTCTCCCAAGAAGCCCAAGTGGAGCTATGTGATGGGCATCGAGATGGAAGGAATGCTCGACACCTATTTATATAATAAGGAGAAAAACGGTATCGACAACGCTGCCATCATCGAGTATTTGAAGGAATATCCAGCCAAGATGATTGACGAGGATGGCAACATTACCGGTTACAAATACGAGGACTTCAACCTGGACAACGTGCGCACCGCCAAGTTCATCCTTCGTATGCACAACCTCTTCCCTAGCAAGGGAACGGAGCTTGCCCTGAAGACGCTCTTCAAGCAACTCCAAAACCAACCTCGCACCAAGGAAGGTGTGTATTGGCACAAGGCTATCTATGCCAACCAAGTTTGGCTCGACGGCATCTTCATGGGCTTGCCTTTCTACTGCCAGTATGCCGTGCAGACGATGAAGCCCAAGAAGGCGAAGAAGTACCTCGACGATGCGGTTGACCAGATGATCAAGACCGACAAGCGCACTTACGATGAGAAGACCCAACTCTGGAAGCATGCTTGGGATGAGACGCACGAGCAGTTCTGGGCAAACAAGGAGAATGGACAGAGCCAGCACACCTGGGCAAGAGCTTTGGGATGGTATGTGATGGCGATGACGGAATGCCTGGATGCCATGCCGGAAGACTATGCTCGCCGTGGCGAAGTCATCGAGTTGCTCAACAAAGCGATGGCAAGTGTGGTGAAATACCAAGACAAGAAGACGGGCGTTTGGTACGACGTCATGGACGTGAAAGATGACCGCAACTACTTGGAAAGCACCGCTTCCAGCATGTTTGCCTATGTTCTTCTGAAGGGCTACCGCAAGGGCTACCTCTCCGAGAAATACCGCGACGCCGGCGTAAAGGCATACAAGGGCATCCTAAAGGAGTTTATCAAGATAAATGCCGACAAGACCATCAGCCTCACCAAGTGCTGTTCCGTAAGCGGCTTGGGTCCTGGCGACGGTCCTTACGTCAAGAAGCCAAACTACAAGCGTGACGGCAGCTTCGAGTATTACATGAGCGAGCCTATCCGTGACAACGACGCCAAGGGTGTCGGTCCGTTCCTTTGGGCTAGCTTGGAAATGGAACAGCAAGGGTTGAAGGGAGAATAATCTCACACCCCTACTCACAAAAGAATGTACATATCAACATATAAAGCCTCTTGGAAATCTATCCTTGAGGCTTTTTTCATGTCGAAGTGAAAGACGGAATGAAAGACCCTTTCATCAACAGCCTAACCCATGACAGCATCATTGTTCAGCTACCTTTGCTGAAAGATAAAAAAACAACATGATATGAGTTCCACTACAAGAATCAGTAAGTTGAAAGGCGAAAAAGGATGTAAAGAAGTTCTTTTTCGCCTTTTTTTCGTATATTCATCGTATTTTAATATAAAATTTGACATGGTTTGTCATTTATTTTACTAACTTTGCATTGTGCTAACCAAAATGGCACAGAGTTAATTCACATTATTAATTATTAAACCGTATGTTTATGAAGAATTATTTACGCTATTTATTCATCGCCATGCTTGCTCTCGTTTGTGGAGGGGTAAACGCACAAGAGGTCACACTGGACTTCACAGACAACACTGTTTGGAAATTGCCTGACGGTAGCTCAAACGCCGCAAAAGAGGCTACAAACTTCACAAATGGAACTTACACTATCACGATAGAAGCACCTACAGCATACTATTGGCTCAAACAAAATTCTGCTTTATTTTACGGCAAGGCTGGAGCAACTATAACATTGCCTAAGTTCAACTTTGCTGTAGAAAGAATAGACATCGTTAGTCCAGCTGGAGGTTCTGGGAATACTAAAAGAAACATTTATGTTGGCGAGGATGCAGTTAGTACAGAAACGACAGGTGCCAAAGGTACAAAGCAATATGAAATCGCAGCAGCAAGCCAAGCTGCAAACACAGTTTACACCATTAAGGTAACTAATGCCTACAACGACCAAATCCAAAAAATCTTGATTTGGAAAAAGGGAACCGCAGGTGCAGTAGAAATCCCAAAGGCTGACAACATTGCCACATTCAAGGCATTAGGTGCTGGAAACAAAGCTATTTTGACATTGAAAGACGCTAAAGTACAGTATGTAAATGGCACAAACGACATATATGTAGTTGATGCTACTGGTGGTATTGACATTTACAAGAGCAACTTGACTTACACCGCTGGCCAAATTCTCAATGGTACTATTGAAGCAACTTACGATGAATACAATAAACTTCCTGAATTGACAAGCATTACAGCTTCCAACCTAACAGCAACAGATGGCACTATCGAACCTATCGAGATGACGGTTGAAGAAGCAGCCAAAGCAGAGAACGCTTGTAAGTTGGTTACCGTAAAGAACATCACACTTATTGCGCTTGCTTCTGGCAACTATACCAACTATTACAACGATGAAGCCAAGACCTTGCAGATTTACGACAAGTTCAAATTAGGCTATACACCTAACACTGAGTCTGCTATGGATTATACAGGTATTATACTTCCTTTCAATTCCCAAATTGAGCTTGCTCCCACAGTTGCACCAACCTCATCAGCTACCGGCATCAGCACTATCACAACCGACACTGCCGCAAACGCTCCAGCTTACAACCTCGCAGGTCAGAAGGTTTCTAGCTCTTACAAGGGCGTAGTTATCAAGGCTGGCAAGAAGTTCGTTCAAAAGTAAAATATTTTCCGCTCCTTATTAAAGATCGAACCTTCCATATCATATTTTATATACAGAATCCTCTGTCGGCACGATGCAGGCAGAGGATTTTTATTGCCAAAACTTTGGCGTTTTCATATTTTTTGCTTAACTTCGCAGCAAAATTGGAAATTGAGCGTATGGAGAAGACAAAAAGACTGCCAACTGGCGTTAGCAAGTTTAGACGCATAGTAGAAGAAAACCTCTATTATGTTGACAAAAGTATGTTTATACCCAAGATGGAACAAGTATCCGACTTCTTGTTCTTCATCCGTCCACGTCGCTTTGGCAAAAGCCTTTTCTTGTCAATGGTAGCAGACTACTACGATTGCGAAAACACCTTCGATATAGACGAGGAGTTCAAAGGAACATGGATTGCAGACCATCCTACTGACTCAAAGGGAAAATACCAAGTGCTTTCCGTTGATTTCTCACAGGTTTCCACTGGAAGCATAGACACCATCGTGGAGGATTTCAACTCCTATTTTGGTTTGGCCGTAGAAAATTTCATCCGTAAATACGCAAAATATTATAGCCAAGAGACCATTGATGCCGGACTGATTATGCCAAGGTAAAACGATTGGTGAATCTTGACCAGTTGGACGGAAACCGCAAGGGAGTGGTGAGAACCATTGCCGAACAAGGGTATATCGATGCCAACATAGAAACGTCGTTCCCTGCCACAGAAATGGTAAATCCGAATATGTTTGTCAGTCTATTATTCTGTTATGGAATGTTGACGATAGGTGGTACTTACTTGGATAAGCTTCATTTGGTAGTACCCAACAAAAACGTTTGGGAACAATATTACCGTTTTCTTTTAGACCAATACCAGAGTGTGGCTCGTATCGACACGATGAAGCTGGACGATGCTTTTGACACGGCTGCCACCAAGGGCGACTGGCATCCTCTTTTCGAGTACCTTTCCGAAAGATATTTCGAGGATACCAGTGTGCGTGATGCGATAGGAGGCGAAAATAATGTGCAAGAATACCAAAAAGCAGACGCAAAGGAAGCTGAGGCACAAGCACAATGGAAGGAAGCCGAGGCGCAAGTAAAGAAATATATGACAGCCGACTCTTTTAGGCGACTAACCCAGGGAACCGAAACCCATGGTTTGATTCTCCAGTTCCAAAATGGGAAACTACTCAATATGCAAGAGGTGGTTAAAAATAAGCAGCAATGATACCACTCCGTGTTTCTTTTGTAATAAAAATTCCGATCATCACACATTCCCTCCCTACGCAAAAATCCTTGCATCGAGAGGGAAAATTTTCTGCGTCGGGAGGGAAAAAGTTTTTCGTCCCGACGTAGATTTGAAAGTGGGGTAATGGAGATTTTCTTGGGCACCTCCCCCATGTCAAATAATTTCTCGCAAGACTTCTTCTAAAAAATACCCGATAAAAATTTGGTTATTCCAAGAAAACAACTTATCTTTGCAAAACATTCGTAAATGCTACGCTTAGCTATCAATGCGGATGAAAATCAATCCAAAGAACAAACAGACAAACGATTAAAGACAAACTAACATGAAGCAAAATTTACTCTTATCCTTGGCGGCAACGCTCGTCTGCTCCACAACCATGGCACAGGCTCCAGCTTTCCCAGGGGCTGAAGGGCATGGCAGATACGTGACTGGAGGCCGCGGCGGAAAAATCATCCACGTGACCAACCTCAATGACAAGGGCACAGGATCCTTCCGCCAAGCCGTCAGCGGCAACAGCAAGAAAATCGTGGTCTTCGACGTGGCGGGAGTCATCCCCTTGGCTTCCGACCTGACCATCGGCGCCAACACCACCATCCTCGGACAGACCGCTCCTTCACCCGGCATCACCTTGAGATATTATACCGTTCGCCCGGAAAGCAACTGCATCATCCGCTTCATTCGCTTGCGCCGTGGACAGGAGAAAGACATCAACGACGGTGCCGACGCTACCTGGCAGCGCAACAAGAGCGGAATCATCTTCGACCACTGCTCCTTCAGTTGGAGTATCGACGAGGTGGCTTCCTATTATGACAACAACAACTTCACGATGCAGTGGTGTACCATCGCCGAAAGCCTTACCAACCCAGGGCACTCCAAGGGCGCACATGGATATGGCGGCATCTGGGGAGGCAAGTTGGCTAGTTTCCACCACAACTTCATCGCCCATGTCATGAACCGCGGACCAAGATTCTGCGGTGCCCGCTACGGATGGACAGGCTATACCGACAACACAGAATACAGCACCTACAAGTGGGAAAATCCCGTACAAGCGGAAAATGTAGATTTCCGCAACTGCGTCATGTATAACGCACAGGGCACCTGCTATGGCGGACCTGGCGGTGGACAAATCAACATCGTCAACAACTATTACAAAGCGGGGCCAAGCAAGAGCCTCAAAAAGACTACCCAAAATGGTATCTCCGTAAGCATCAGCAATGGCAAGGAAAGAGGCAACCAAGACCTAATCACTACCGTAACACTATCCACGAGCAGCAATGCCGACAGCGGTCATCCAGAGTTGTACGACATGACAAGCCGCTACTATATCTCAGGCAACACAACTGTGACCACAGGGGGCAAGGTTACGAAAAACAAGGATTGGGCAGGCGTGAAATATGACAGTGGAACGCCAAGCCTCAACGGCGAGTACTACTGTCCTGACATCAACAACTATTATGGCGACAACGTGCCCCACACCACTGTCAACGGCAAATCGTGCGTTAAAATCAAAATGGACACTCCTGCCCCTACCGGACTTGTCACCACCCACTCAGCCGAGAATGCCTACGAACAAGTGCTGAAACATGTAGGTGCATCGCTATACCGAGACAATGTGGACGAGAGATACATGGAAGAGGCCCGAACCGGCACTGCCACCTACAAGGGGAGCGTCACCAATTCCGACGGCATTATCGACCGCGTTTCTGATGTCAATGGTTATACCGAGGCTAACTTTGACAAAGGCAGCCGTACTTCCAACTTTGACACAGACAACGACGGCATACCCGACGAATGGGAGAAAGCAAACGGATTGAACCCCAACGACGCATCCGACGCCCTCACCTACTCGCTAGACAGCAAGGGATACTACACCAACATCGAAGTTTATGCCAACTCACTGGTGGAAGACATCATGAAGGCAGAAAACGACAATGCCCTCGACGCTGTTGACGAATATTATCCTGTCGTGAAGACTACCGGCATCAGCAATCCCACCGACAGCAAGGGCGAGATTGCGTCCATCGAATACCTCTCCACCGACGGTATGCGCCTCCTTTATCCCCAAAAGGGTATCAACCTCAGAATCATGAGACTGCTGAACGGAAGTGTTATCACCGACAAGGTTATCAAATAAATCAGTTCCTTGAATAAATAAAAATCCTCTGCCAGCGCATGCCGACAGAGGATTCTTTATGTAAACACAAAATGCAAAGTACTATTTCGTTTTACGATGCTATATGTGAAGCGAGACCATTACTTCACGTATTTCTTACCATTCTTTATCACGATTCCCTTGTAAGAATCCGACACCTGCAGACCTGCGAGGTTGTAAGTAGCTGCGGACTTAACAGAGGAGGAGATGACAGAGGAAATGTCTGTTGCTGAATCTGGTGTAAACTGATATCCATAGAAACCAAGCTTGGAACCTGCGCAGAACACATAATACTCCTTATCGGCAACAACTTCAAAATTAACCGTTCCATACAACTTCTCTGCAACCTTTTGCTCAGCATCCAAACTGACTGTTTTCCCAGACTTATCCACCAACGTCTTGGTCACTGAATTTTCCGCAGTCTCACCATCCAGAACATAGAAAGCCTTACCGCTAGCCAATTGAATACCAATCTCTACCTTACCCTTTTTCTTGGCAGAGAACACATAGTAACATCCCTTCACTGGCTTGTTCTTTTTCTCAACATCATAGCCACTATCATCTGCATCTTTTGGATTATTTTTTCCCGCAATATAGGCCACATAGGGTTGCTCAGAACTTAAGCCACCTGCTTTTACCGTGAAAGTTTCATTATCTGCCCCTAATACAATCTGAGCATTAGTTGTTGACAAAACCTGGCCACCTGCATAACTAGCATCGGCTTCAATAACGGCAGTCTCTGTCTGAGCGTTGACACTAGCAGCCATAGCGACAGCTGCGATAAGAGTAAAGAATTTCTTCATAATCTTTAAGTTTTAAGTTTATTTTAAGTTTGAATTTCCAATACATTGGTAGATTATACCGCAAAGATACGACAATATACGCAAACTCGTATCACGCCAACCTCAAAATCCAACGTAAACGATTACGTACATTTCTACCCCCTGACGAAAACGACTTCCAAATATTTATAGTATTTTTGCCACCACAAAACTGTATCAACAAACTTACAGAAGAAACACTTTTACAAAAACAAACCTAAATTCAAAAAGCAAATGAAAAAAAATCTACTTAGATTCGGATTGTCCTGTCTGATGATGGCCTTTGCATTCCTGGCAAAAGCACAAGACGTGACGGCTCTTTGGGACTTCCAGCACAATGTGCCCGAAGGAATAAACACCGCAACAAACTTCGAGGGAAAAACGGGCGATGTCGCCTCTACCGTGGAAGGTATCATGTTGCATGTGGATGCTACCAAAGGCAAATTAAAAGGTAGAAGTTCCGATGCCCAATTCAACCAGGGCACCATTCTCCAAATTCCTGTAAAATCCGCCAAGGACGTGGTAACTGTCACCAGTTTCCCTAACTACCACAACTACACTGTAGGTGGAGCCGCTGCAAATGAAGACGTAACCGAACACAAAGCAACGACAACGGAAGCAAAACAAGGCTACGTGGAAGTTGTCGCAACAGGCGGTTGCTATCTTTATTCCATACAAGTGGTTCAAGTCAGTAGCATACAAGAGAAAGCCCTCTACTCTACCGACTTCACCGACTGGCAAGAGATCGACCGCAAGAAGGCTACCAATGAAACCGTAAACTTGAAGACTCGCTATAGCAAGGAAGACTTCACTTTCACGTTTAACGGCGTCGGCATTTACCCAACAGGAACAAACACCAAGTTCCCTGATATTACAGGATTTATGCAGACAGCAAAATATACAGGAGAATACAAGACTGCCGAGCCTAGCGCAATCACCTCTCCATTGGCATCCATCACCAAGATTACCCTTCACCAAGCAGCAACTGGTGGTAATCGTGGAATCAAAGTGTCGGTCAAAGGTGATGGTAACGAGGATTGGGTTGCCATCCACAACGTATCTATCGCCAACAGCAAGGGAGAAGACCTAACCCTAGATGTCAACCGTACCAACTGCCAACTGAAGTTTGAAAACTTCACATTAGGACAAAACGCCTTCATCACCGAACTCGCCATTTATGGCAATGTCGATATGAGCACAAGTCCTATTCTTGGTAGCTTCTCGCTCAACGGCACAAAATATGAGGCTGCCGACATCTTCGAGGAAGATAGCAACAGCAAGCAAATTGCCACAATCAACGTCTCCAAGAAAGCGACCCTTATCTCTGTGTCAAATCCTCTCACCGACATAATTGCCGACAACGGCACCATCAAGAGTACAACTTATACAACTACCGGTGAAGGCACCAACCAAAAGACTGTCGCAACAATCGTTGTCGAATCGAATGGCGAAGAAGTCACCTACGAACTTACCGTCGGATTCAAGCCAGACTTCACCCTCACCTATTATAATATAGACGGAAAGACAGTCATTGGCACGCAAGCCATAGAACAAGACGCAGAAATCAGCTCATTCCTCGCCGATGCAGAAAGTAAAGTAACCGTAGCCGACGGCAAAAAGTTCCGTGGTTGGTCAACATCATTGAAGCAGGACGAGAAAAAATACTCCACCTCCAGCATTATCACAGAAGACGCATCCCTCTATGCGCTCGTAACAGACATAGAGACAGCCAACGGCACTTCACGCTATGACTTCAACCTACAGAAAGAAGGTTTCTGCGCCGATGACCACGAGGCTTTCAACGTAGAAGGCAACGGCAAGTGGCACGACACAACCCACGGTTGGACTTTCTCCGCATCAGACAAAATCAAAGTTTTGATGGGTGGCAAGGGTTACATCAAAATGAATCTCTGCCAATACTCCAACCAAGGCAAGATTACCCTCACCGACCCTAAGGGTACTGAAGTCGCATCTATTGACGGAAAAGCTACCAAGGACGGCAATCTAGGGATTCTCCAAAACACATCGACCGAAAGCGGCGAATACACAATCACTTTCGAAGCTGGCGTTTACCTCCACAACCTCAGCATCGTCAACTTGACCGAGGCTGCATTCGAACAAACAGGTAATTGGTACACCGTAAAAGCTGGCGACGCTCAGAGTTTCATCACCACCCTGGAAGTGGTAAACGGCGTGAACGCAGCGTCCGACGCTGCTCGCTCCTATATTTTCTTGCCTAATGGCACATACGACCTTGGCGAGACTGCCCTCACCACCATTAGTGGAAACAATATCTCCATCATCGGCGAGAGCATGGAAAAGACCATCGTCACCAACAAGCCTGCCATCGAGAACGAAGGCATTGGCACTACCGCAACACTGCTCAACACCAGCAACAATCTCTACATACAAGACCTCACTTTGCAGAATGCGCTGGAATACTACAAGTCTGGTTCCGCAGGACGCGCAGTTTGCTTGCAAGACCGTGGTACACAAACCATTTGCAAAAACGTGAAGATGCTCTCTTATCAAGACACCTACTATAGCAACGAGCCTAACGGCAAGGGCCAATTCTATTTCGAAGACTCGGAGATTCATGGCACTGTGGATTACGTTTGCGGTGGCGGCGATGTCTATTTCAACCGTGTACTCTTTGTCAACGAGAGTCGCAAGGAAGATGAGAAGAATGGCGAGGATGTCATCGCTGCACCAAACAGCAAGAGCGAATGGGGATACATCTTCAAGGATTGTACCATCGAGAACAAGGCTTCCGCTTTCAGCCTCGGCCGTTCCTGGAACAATACCACTCGCTTAACTTGGCTCAACACCACCGTCAACCAGAAAGACGAAATTCTGAACGACGGCAGCAAGTATGCTTACTTCACCATCAACGCCATGGGCGACGCCATCGCCGACAAGTTCCGCCTTGACGTATTAAAAGACACCGAAGGCAACGTGTTCTCTCCCAACGAGTTGAAGGTAATCTTCAAGAACTCCGACGGCAAGAACACAAAAGCTGAAGAAAACATCATCTTGACAGAGGAAGAAACCGCCAACTATTCTCTTGAAAAAGTTTTCGGCGACTGGACTCCATCCGAACTTGCCTCCCAAGTAAAGGCTACAGATGTCAGCATCTCAGACAAATTGACTTGGAACGGTGACGCAAGCATGTTCCTCGTATCGAAGAACAACAAAGTTGTTGCATTGACCTCAGAAAAGTCATACGACATCGACGACACCTCTGCCACATGGAGTGTCCGTGCAGCCAACGAGATGGGTGGCCTTGGCGAAGCTACCGTTGCCACCATCAGCACGGGCATTGAGGAAATCGCCTCGGACACAAGCACATCGAGCACAACTTTCTACACCACAGATGGAATGCAGACAAACAAGTTGGAGCGTGGCATCAACATCGTTGTAAAGAAAATGGCTGACGGCAGCAAGAAAATTTCCAAGGTTGCCATCAAGTAAAAAAACAGAGTTTACAAGGACTCTCCCGATAGAACATAAAAAAGTGCAATGCTCGCTTGGGCATTGCACTTTACGCTTACTCACGCAATACATTTCCGACTCCAAAACAGCGACGTTTACATAAGAGGCGAAAACGTTTACGTGATTTATTCGGTCAAAAAGTATGGTTAGTTAAACAAATTTTCGTATTTTTGCACGCAAAATAATATAAATTTTACTAATCTAACCAAAATAAATGTATGTCTGGTAAATCAAACAAACTCAGAATTGCGTTGGCTAGTGGTCTCTTGTTCACCGTAACAAGCATGTCAGCGCAAACAGTCAAGGGTGTGGTTACTGACAATACTGGTGAGCCTATCATCGGTGCCTCCGTCATGGAGGTAGGCCAAGCAGGCAATGGAGGAATCACTGATATTGACGGAAACTTCACCGTGAACTTGAAAGGAAAGAGCAACAAACTCAAGATTTCATACATCGGTATGAAACCTCAGGAAATCAACGTTGCAGGTAAAACAAACGTAACTGTAAAACTAGAAGACGAATCAAACTCACTCAATGATGTCGTTGTCATCGGTTATGGTACTGTCAGAAAGAAGGACTTGACTGGTTCCGTCTCTTCTATCAGCGACAAGCAGATTGCCAATATCCCAGTTTCCAATGTTAGTGAGGCTATGACTGGTAAGATGGCTGGTGTGAACATCACCACTACAGAAGGTTCACCTGATGCAGATGTCAAGATTCGTGTGCGTGGTGGCGGTTCTCTTTCCCAGGACAACTCACCTCTGTACATCGTTGATGGTTTCCCCGTATCCTCAATCAGCGACATCGCTCCTAGTGAAATCCAGAGCATCGACGTGTTGAAGGACGCCTCTTCTACTGCCATCTATGGTGCCCGTGGTGCCAATGGTGTTATCATCGTAACCACCAAGAGTGGTTCCGAGGGTAAGACCCAGGTCAACTTCAACGCTTCTTTTGGTTTGAAGAAAGTAAGCAAGCTGGTGAAGACGATGTCACCATACGACTACGCTTACTATCAGTACGAGCTGGGCAGCACCGACTACGGAAACTATAACGATTTGGACATTTGGAAATCTATAGCAGGACGTGACTACCAAGACGAGGTATTTGGCCGTACAGGTAATCAAAAGCAATACAACGTTAACGTTAGTGGCGGTACAAAAGATATCAAGTACAACATCGGATTTTCTCACAATGACGAGAAGAGCATCATGCTTGGTTCGGGTTATGCCAAGAACAATGTCAACGCCAAGATCAACGCCAACTTGAACAAGTGGTTAACTTTGGATTTCAATGGGCGTATGGCATTTACCAAACTTGACGGCTTGAACGGTGGTGCGGACACCAATGAGTCTAGTGCCGCTAACTCTGTCGTAGCCAATACTGTAAGATGGAATCCTGTAGAGCCTTTGTCTGGCACATCAGATGACGATGAAGAGAACAGCACTTCTACACGACGCAATCCAACAGAGCGCATCTCTGATACATACAAATACCAAGAGCGTTTCCAACAGAACTACAACGTAGGTTTGAACTGGAAACCTTTCAAGGGTTTCACATTCCGTACTGAGTTCGGTTATGGTTGGAAGTACAACAATACAGACCAAGTTTGGGGTACAAACGCAACCACCAATTCAAAGTATGGATACAACGGTCAGCCTCAGGTACAGTTTATCCGTGCTGAAAACAAGAACTGGCGTAACGCCAACACCTTGACATACGACAACACTAAGCTCTTCGGTGGTCGCGACCACATTAATGTTTTGGTAGGTCAGGAGTGGAGCAGCAGCCAGGACATCACACGCACCAACACTTCTGTGGCATTCCCAACCTCATTCACTATCGACGAGGTTCTTGCCAACACCGCAGCAGGTACAGCCTTGCCTAACGAAGGAGATATCAAGGCTAAGGAGAACATTCTTTCCTACTTTGGTCGTGTAAACTACACTCTTGCCGACAAGTATCTGGCCACCTTCACACTGCGTGCCGACGGTTCTAGTAAGTTTGGCAAAGGCAACCGTTGGGGTATTTTCCCATCAGCAGCGTTGGCTTGGCGTATATCTGACGAGGCATTCATAAAGGATGCATCAAGCTGGCTTTCGAACCTGAAAGCACGCTTGAGCTTTGGTACCGCAGGCAACAACCGCATAAACTCAGGTTTGTTGACAACAACATATTCAATGGCTAGCAACACCGCAAAGGCTCCATTCTTCAATGAGAACAGAGTGTCCATGCTTGAGCACGGCACATATCTTTACAACCCTGACTTGAAATGGGAGACAACAGTCACCCGCAACTTTGGTATTGATTATGGTTTCCTCAACGGACGTATCAGCGGCACGCTGGACTTCTACTGGAACACCACCAAAGACCTCTTGATGCAGAGCGTCATCCCATCTAACACAGGTTACTCATCACAATACCAAAACTTCGGAAAGACCTCCAACAAGGGAGTTGAATTGGCTCTCAACGCCGTCATCCTCGACACGAAGAAAGTAGGTTTAAACTTCAACTTCAACATCTCTTACAACAAGAATAAGATTGACGAGTTGAATATGGAAAATCCATGGCAGAGCAGTAACTGGAGCGGTTCCACCATATCCAAGTATGAGGACTTCCGAGTAGAACAAGGTGGTCGTCTTGGTGAACTCTGGGGGTACAAGAGCAATGGTTATTACACCGTTTATGACGCAGCCACGGGCAAAGGTGACTTGATTCTCAGCGCCAATGGAAAATGGTCATTGGTAGATGGAGTCAAAGACAATAGTTATACCCTCTTTGGCGGAAACCTTTATCCAGGTGTAGCCAAGGTAGAAGTAGATGAAAATGGAGACCCTATCAAGCAACGCCTCGGCAACACCGTACCTACCACTACTGGCGGTTTCGGATTTGACGGACATGTAGGCAACTTCGACTTCAACGTATTCTTCAACTACTCTTTAGGCAACAAATTGGTAAACGGCACTAAGCTTGCCAATTCGTTCTATGCAGGATCGTCAAAGAATTACAACCTCGTAAACGACTTTGCCGTAGGCAACCGTTACACATGGATAGACCCTAGCACAGGCGAAAATATCGGTCGTCCATCAGCCAGCCTCATTACCCAATACGGCGGTGTTGAAAACGTGATGAACCGTCTGAATGAAATCAACGCCAATGCCAACATCTACAATCCTGCCGGTGTTACAACTATGCAGCTCATCAGTTATGCTGTAGAGGACGCATCGTTCCTCCGTCTGCAAAATGTGACAGTAGGTTATACATTGCCTAAGAAGTGGGTCAACAAGTGTTTCATCCAGAACGTACGCATCTACTTCACTGGCTACAACCTCCTTTGCTTCACTAACTACACAGGCTACGACCCAGAGGTTGACACAAGTTCAAAGAAGAACCCTATGACACCTGGTATCGACTATGCAGCCTATCCTAAGAGCCGCACATTCGTAGGTGGAATCAACGTTACATTCTAAAACTTCATAAGACAGAAAAAATGAACAAGATATTATATGCATTTGCATTGGCAGGCGTCATGGGATTGTCATCATGCTCCGACTTTCTCGACCAGACCTCTCCGTCGGAAATGACCGCAGAGAACACATACGCCTCACCTTATTATACCAATCTCCGCGTCAACAAGCTCTATGGTGCCATGGGGCAAGACCGCACCTATTCACAGGACTTGGCTATTGTCTGGGGATTGAATAGCGACTGCGAATTGGTGGACGGACTCGGCAGCAACACCACCAACACCTCCAGCGAGCGTGGTAACATGAACTACAACATGGATCCAGGATGGAGCAAGATAAGCGGTGTGTGGGATGCCGAGTACGGTATCATCGAGGATGCCAACCAGATTATCGAAGGTATCCGCAACAGTGCCACACTTACAGGCGGCGGTTCCAACCAGAAATCGATGGAGCGCAGCCTCGGCGAGGCTCTTACGATTCGTGCCATGGTTTACTTCGACCTCATCCGCTACTTCGGCGACATTCCTTTCAAGGTAGAGGCATCAAAGGCAGACTTGAGCAATGCCTATTTGGAGAAGACTGACCGAGATGTCATCATGGACTCTCTGATGAACGATCTTGACGAAGCCATCGGATATTTGCCATGGGCTGACCAGGTTTCTGACTACACCACAGAACGCATGACAAAGGGTTATGCCCACGGTCTCTTGGCACAGATTGCCATGACACGCGCAGGCTATGTAATCCGTGAGAAGTCAAAGGATGGATATGAGACCGCCTCTTACAGCGATGCCACATATCCTACCCAGCGTCCAGGAGCAGCAGACCGCAAGGCTCTCTACGAGCGTGCCTTGAGTCACTGGACAGCTATCATCAACGACAACACCCACCAGCTCAACCCATCTTTCGAGAACGAATGGTATCTTTTGAATCAACTTTCTCTCGACAAGACCTACCATGAGAACCTCTTCGAGATTCCAATGGGTGAAAATGTAACAGGCGAATTAGGCTACACCGTTGGTGTACGTCTGAATGGTGTGACAACAGAATATGGATACGGAAACTCTACTGGAAAAATGAAGGTGACAGCACCTCTACTCTACTCTTACGATAAGAATGATACTCGCCGCGATATTACTTGTGCCAACTTCGAAATCAAGCAAGATGGCAACAAAACAGTAGAGAGCATGCTAAAGAACGCTCCTTTCGGTATCTACGTAGGCAAATGGGATGTTCGCAAAATGAACAGCACTTGGTTGCAAAACAACTTAAAGGCTGTTGCCAAGCATACAACAGGTATCAACCCTGTCAAGATGCGCTATTCACAAGTGCTGCTCTACTATGCAGAGTGCATGAACGAGCTGGCTGGCAATCCAGATGCCAACTATGAGGGCTCCGCAAACGGTCTGACAGCTCGCCAGGCGTTGGCAGAAGTTCACACCCGTGCATTCGATAAGGCAGACAAGGCAGATGCGCAGGCATACGTCAACAACATTGCTGCCGACAAGGATGCGTTCTTCAACGCACTTGTGCAGGAAAACATGTGGGAGTTTGCAGGCGAGGGTATTCGTAAGTTCGACTTGATTCGTTGGAATCTCTTGGTAGATAAGATTAACGAGTTCAAGCAGACATACTTGTCGGAGTTGGCTGATGGCACATACCAGACGACAATCTACTTCAACTATTTGGACGATGCAAAGACAAAGATAGACTTCTCTAGCATCACTTGGTATGGTCTTCCTACTGGCAAAACAGCAGCCGACTATGCTGGTAGCATAGACTCTTTCGGTGCAGCAAAACTCGACACTGGTACGGACACTCAGGTTGACACGAACCTGCCTTCAATCTGTAGTGGCCTTGTAGGTGACAATGTAGCAGTCAAGAACCGCTACCTTATGCCTATCGCATCAACTACTATATCTGCAACCAACGGGAAAATTCACAACTCTTATGGGTATGCAGACTAACCGTAGCTATGTGCAACTAACATCTTTAAACAAAAAAGACTAGAAAATGAAGAGCTTTAACAAAATAATAGGCGCAGCAGCCATGATAACATTGACTCTGTCAGCTACATCCTGTACAGACGGCAATGACTGGAGCGTGGACAGCAGCCTGTCAAGACTATTCGGACTCAACGGTGACAAAATCACCGTTGAGACTACCGAGTCAGCAGCTACAGTAACCTTCTCTGCCTTCACATCAAAAGACGTGGCAGAACCAGAATATTATGTTTTCGAGGTGAGCAAGGACTCTCTCTACGAAGGTGTAGAGAGCACAAACATCCTCAAATTTGGTGAAGATAAAAGCCTAACATCCTCACCTGTAACACTCAACGGACTGGATGGCGACAGCAAATACTACATGCGAGTAAAAGCCATGTCGAGCCAAGCCAACGAATCGAAATGGGTGTACTACAAGGATGGGGCATCATTCAAAACCAAGGCAGAGCAGATTTTCAACACTTTGACCACAGCCGATCTCTTTGAAGACCACGTGAACCTCTCTTGGACACCTGGTGCTGCCGCAACCCACATTACAATAGTGAATGCCGCAGACCCAGAGAATGAAGACAAGCACGACTTGACGGCAGATGAAATCGCAGCCGGCAAATTCACTTATAACAACGTGAAGCCTACTACCACCTACACTGCTACCATCTACAATGGTGAGTCGAAACGCGGCCAATTACAATTTACAACCCCGGCTGCAATGCCTTCGGCCAATTACAAATATTCTCTTCCTGAAGACGTGAAGGTTATTTCACAAACACTCATCGAGGAGATTGCCGAGCAAGCAAAAGCCGCAGCAGGAAATGAGACCAACTACAGTGCAACCATCGGTATTCCTGCAGGAGCAGAGATTTCTCTCTACGGAACATCAACTGACGGCGGAAAGACCAACGTAACCATCCCTGACGGAATGTCTGTTACATTCTTCGGCTTAGCAGGAGGCGACGCTCCAACCATTAAGATGGACAAGAACTTTGACGTAGCAGGCTCACATGCATTCATCAAGTTCCAGAACGTAAAATTGGAAGAGAACGGCGCAAACTACTTCATCAACCAGAGCAAGGCATGTACAGTAAGCGAGTTCTCGCTCGAAGACTGTGAGGTAAAGGATGTCAAGAACTCCTTCTTCCGTCTCCAAGGTGAAGATGCCAAGGCCATCAGCAAGCTGACACTGAAGAATTCTATCTTCACCAATCTCTGTGCAGGCTATGGTTTCATCAATATCGATGCCAACAACGGCTCAGGTCATGTAGATAACATCGAGATTGACGGTTGTACATTCAATGGCATCTGCAAGACAGGCAAGGTATTCATCTTCAGCAAGAAGACCAACATGCAGGACATCACCATCAAGAACAGTACTTTCTACAATTGTAATGGTGCAGGTCAATACTTTGTTGACTTCAACGATGTATCTTATGGGGCCGACACATTCGTCATCGAAAACTGTATCTTTGGAAAGGGTGCTGACGATGTCACCAACAAGAACATCAGAAGCAAGGTGGCACCAACCATTACTGGCAGTTACAACACTCGCGACTTCTATAAGGTTATCAAGGGTCTCAACGCCCTCGACTACACTTCAGACCAGTTGTTTACTGATCCTGCCAATGGCGACTTCACCATTAAGACTGGCACTTTGAAAGAAAAAGCTGGAGACCCACGTTGGTATCCAACAGAAGATTAATTAGCAAAATTAGTCCACATATATTAATTAAGTGCAATGCCCGATGTGAGCATTGCACTTTTTCTTTCTTTTCCTTGGCAGTTACAAAAGAAAAGCGTAACTTTGCAACCAACAATAAATATGATTGATTATGATGGATGAAAACTATATACGATTTGACTGGGCTATGAAGCGTCTGTTGCGCAACAAGGCAAACTATGTTGTGCTAGAGGGTTTCTTGTCTTCATTGCTCGGCAAGAAATTCAAGATTCATCGTTTTCTTGAGAGTGAAGGAAATCAGGAAGACGAAGACGACAAGTATAACCGAGTAGATATTTTGGCAGAAAGTGAAAATGGGCAACTATGTATCATCGAAGTACAAAACAGTCGAGAGCATACTTATTTTCACAGGATGCTCTATGGAGTATCTAAGGCAATTACAGAATACATTGGATATGGAAGTCCATACGAATCCGTACGCAAGGTATATTCCATCAATATCGTTTATTTCGAGTTGGGACAAGGCAAAGATTATGTCTATCATGGAAAGACTGAATTTATCGGAGAGCATGCCCCCCATGATACCTTGAAACTTTCCATCAGACAAAATGAAAAGTTCTTTGGCATCAAAGATAAAGAAATAAAAAAAAGAAAGACTCCTGGAGATCTATATCCAGAATATTATATCTTGCGAGTAAACGACTTCGACAAAATAGCCACCACACCTCTCGACGAATGGATAGAATTTCTGAAGACAGGCAACATCAAATCAAATGCGACAGCCGCTGGCTTACCAGAAGCTCGTGAACGCTTACGAGTCGATGCCCTGTCTAAAGAAGAAAAACAGTCTTACTATCGTCATTTGGATGCGGTTAGACATATGAAGAGCCTCTTCGACACAAGCCGTGACGAAGGATACCAAGAGGGCATGGCAGAAGGATTAGAAAAAGGTATAGAAAAAGGATTAGAAAAAGGATTAGAAAAAGGATTAGAAAAAGGAAGAGCGGAAGGCGAAAAGGAAAAAGCCAAAGAAATTGCACTCAACCTTCTGTCTTTCAATACTCCAACGGACATCATTTCCCAATCTACGGGATTGTCAATAGAAGAAATCGAGAACTTAAAGTCATAAACATCCATTAAGTGCAATGCCCACTGCCGCATTGCACTTTTTCTATTCAAATCACGCAATCGTTTTCGTATCTTTTAGTTCAATTTACACCTTATAATATATAGAATAGTTGTAACTTTGCAGAAGTTAAACTACATCTGGCAATTTGCAAGCAAGTTTGATTTGTCCTCGCTTGTATTATCTTTGCCCACAAACAATAAACCTAAGAAATAATGAACAAAGCAATTATCAAAACTATCGTGCTCTCAGCCTTTATGGCATTGCCTATCTTTGCCAAGGCGCAGACTTTCACAGGTATCACTGCTGAGCAAAATGCGCAGAACACTCCTAACGGTTGGACTTCTGTATCACTGCCTCAGTTGCCAACAATAACGTCTGCCAACACTTTCAACATCAAGGACTATGGTGCTTCTACATCAGCTACAGACAACACCAAAGCTATACAAAAGGCACTGGATGCAGTACCTTCCACTGGTGGTATGGTAGTCATACCTGCTGGCACATGGATGTTTGGCAATGCAGACGAAATGACAAGCAAAACCGAAGTTCTTAGCATCAAGTCGAAAACTATCCTCCACTTGTGCACTGGCGCAACACTAAAACTCGCAGAATACGGCAAAGCTCCCAACAACAAAACAATCTTCATCGGTTGCAAAAACCGCAAACAAGACGACATTGTCATAGAGGGAGAGGGTGAAACTTCCATCATTGACGGACAAGGAACTCGTTGGTGGCAAGCTCGCGACAACGCCGAGACATTCAACCCTGGTGCTATGATTCGCTTTGAACAAGGCTCCCGTTTCCTTGTACGCAACATCAAGATTCAAAACACCCCTGGCGTCAACCTTACAATCAGCAATAGTGGCAAGGCAAACAATGCCACCATTCACGACGTAACCATATACAACCCTGCCTCAGACACAAAAACAGAGCAACCATCCCACAACACGGACGGCATCTCTATTTGGGGACAACAAGTAAACATCTACAACTGCAACATCAGCACTGGCGATGACAATGTGGTTTGCGACGATAACGCTCAGTATGTCCATGTATGGAACTGCAAGATGGGAACAGGGCATGGCGCTTCGTTCGGAAGCTATACCTCCAACTTGCATGACATCATTTACGAAGATTTGACTTTCGCCAATACAGACAGCGGTTTCCGCTTGAAGTCACAACGTGGAAGAAGTGGCGACGTATATAACCTTGTGTTCCGCAACTGTACCATGACGGGCGTAAGAAACCCTATCTACATCGAAGCCTGGTACAATCTCAGCACCAAACCTGTACCATCAGCTGCCACCTCAGAAGAAAAGGTTTCTTCTACTCCTGCCTTCCGTGACATCCTCATCCAGAATGTAACATCTACAGGAACTGTATATAATTCAAGTGCCAAAGCTAATTTCCCTATCTACATCTATGGCTTGCCTGAGAGCTATGTGAAAAACGTTACATTAGATAACGTTCAGGTGGAAGCACAGAAAGGAATGTTCCTTGCTTTTGTTGATGGCATAGCATTCAAGAATGGTTGCAAGATTACCAACAGTAAAGATGGGAAACTTATAGCTACCCTATACGAGGTCAACAACCTGACAGGCGACTATACAGGAAACTCATCCGTAGATCCTAGCGAAGGGGAAAACGTGACATACACTTTGGATGCAACAACCGCCACATGTGCATCGGAAACGCCATCGCCATGGACTTTCGCCAATGGTTGTTCCATCAGTTCCTCGAAAAGCTATGCCTCAGCCAAAAGCAACACCATCAAATATAGTAAGGGAATTCAATTTACAATCAATTTGCCAGAGAACGTATCCATCACTTCCGCTACATTCGCAGGATATGCCAATGAAGACAACAAAACCTGCTATTTGGCAGAACTGAATGGAGTCAACTACAAAGAAGACTCATACGTCTTTCCAAGCCGTTCAACAACCACAAGTACAGACACCAGCTTCGACATCTCATTATCTACGCCAGCAACTGGCACCATTACATTCACCCCACAGGATGCACAAGCCGCTTGGGTTATCACCCTTAAAGGCACAAAGATCACAAACGGAATTGCCAATGTCATTACAGACAACAGCAAGACACTTGCCGACAACAACATCTACGACCTCAGTGGCCGCCTTGTATCAAAAAACGCACCCAACAGCAAACTCCACGGTCTCGGCAAGGGGATTTACATTCACAACAACAAGAAATACATAGCAAAATAAAACATAAACGTAGCTTACAAATAGTTACTACTATATTAGCAGATAAAGGTGCAACATTCCATAGAGAATGTTGCACCTCGTTTTATCAAAAGAACGTCATACGCAAACGTTTACGTAATTTTCCGAATAAAAACTGATAGATTTTAATGGATTTTTTATAACTTTGCACTATATCTAGAAACCAACAAAGAATCGCTTTCTATAACGGAAACGAAGTAAAGGTGAAATCCGGAAGGATTCTTAGAAAAGAATAAAGCTTAAAACTTGAATAATAACCTAAAACAAACAATTATGTATCAACAACTGAAACGTGCCAGTTTGGCACTAGCTTTAGGCTCTGTTTGTTTCGGTGCTTTTGCACAGCAGAAAACAATCAAGGGTACGGTTAAAGATTCTAATGGCGAACCCATGATCGGTGTTAGTGTTGTACCAGACGGAAGTGCTGGCTCAGGGTCTGTCACCGACCTGGATGGCAACTTTACACTTAGTGGCGTTGAGCCTTCTACAGTCCTCAAATTTACTTATATCGGATATAAGGAGAAAAAGGTAAAGGTAGGCTCCCAAAACTCCGTAATCGTAACGATGGACGAAGACAACAATTCTCTTGACGAGTTAGTTGTCATCGGCTATGGCGTAGTCAAGAAGCGCGACCTCACTGGTTCTGTGGCTTCTATCAAGTCGGACGATTTGAAGAACGTCGCAACATCCAATGCAATGCAGGCCATGCAGGCTAAGATTCCAGGAATGGATTTACAGCAGTCAAGTGGTGAATCAGGCTCTGGCGTAAGTATCAATCTTCGTGGTGCTCGTTCCATGTTGGCTTCCAACAACCCATTGATTCTCGTAGATGGCGTAGCTTATGGATCCACCCTCGACATCAACCCTTCCGACATCGAGTCGATGGAAGTTTTGAAGGATGCTTCTTCCACAGCCATCTATGGTACTCGTGGTGCCAACGGTGTCATCATCATCACTACCAAACGAGGTAAAGCTGGCCGAACCTCTGTAGGCTTCAATGTTTACAACTCATTCAACAGTGCCACCAACGCAGCTCATTCCATGTACGGCACAAAGGAAGTACAACGCCTGATTGACAAACGTGCTTACCAGGACTGGGCAAAGGGTGAGTTGAGCCTTGACAACTACAACTCTATTTTAAGCGGAATCACACCCGAGACTGTATTGACAGAAAAGCTCGATGACGGAACCCAAACATTGGACATTTACAATGACGGCTCTTATACCGACTGGGGAGATTTACTATTGAAGAACAGTACCTCTCAGAACTACGAAGTAAACGTTGCCGGCGGTAGCGAGAAGACCAACTTCAATGTATCTCTCGGTGCCATGTACGACCGTGGTTTGATGAAGAAAGACCAAATGAGTCGTTACAACGGCAAAGTGAACATCGACCACCGCATCAACAAGATAGTAAAGATTGGAGCTAGTTTACTCTTTACCTACAAGAACTGGAACCGCCGAAACTCTGGTGTCTATAACCAGGCTTTGAAGATGACAACCATCACACACCCTTATTTGACCGATGGTACAATCAACTCCACACCTAACCCATGGTATGCAGCCCATTGTTCACCATTACTTGATGACGTAGATGGCGCATACCAAAACAACACGGAGTCAACTCGTTTCTTCGGCAATACATACCTCGAACTTACTCCTATCAAGGGGTTGAATTTCCGATCTATGTTTGCTGTAGATAGAAACGATTCCCGCAATGGTTTGTATCAGGACTACCAGAGCCAGCAACGCTACCAGTCTCCTTCTACCAGCTACATTCGTCAAATCAGAAGCAACTCCACTGCAATTACATGGGACAACACCATAAACTATAACACGACTATCGCAGAAAAGCATGACTTGACGGTCTTGCTGGGTCACGAGTTAACCCAGACCGTATCAGAAAGTTCAACAGTGTCTGGTGACGCAGGTGCGACTCATTACTATGAGAGTGGCTACAATGACCTTTCCAAGATACTCTCCCCAGTAACGACATCAACATACGTAAAAACAGCCATGCTGTCATTCTTCGGTCGTCTGAACTACTCTTACGCCAGCAAGTACTTGCTCACCGCATCTCTCCGTGCCGACGGTTCGTCCACCTTGGCAAAAGGGCACAAATGGGGCTATTTTCCATCTGTTGCAGCAGGTTGGAGATTGATAGAGGAAAATTGGTTGAAAAACCAGAAGGTATTAAGCAACTTGAAGCTTCGTGCTTCTTGGGGTATCTCTGGAAACGCAGCCATCGATGCCTATTCTACATTGGCGTCCTTGAGCGCAACTACCTATTATTATTATCTCGGCAACACTGATGTAGCGGGCAAGATTCCTAGCCAGATGGGCAATTCCAACTTGACATGGGAGAAGACTTCCTCATTTAACCTAGGCCTTGACTTCGGTTTCTTAGATGGCAGAATCAGCGGTAGCATCGACTACTATTGGAATCATACCTACGACTTGTTGTTCTACCGTACCGCCCCTGCATCTTCCTTCCCTACCGTTATTGACAACATCGGCAAGACCAAGGGACAGGGTCTAGAAGTATCTTTGATGACCGACATCATACGTACCAAGGACTTTGACTGGACAGCCAACTGGTCATACTCCCACTTCAAGGACGAGATTACCGAGTTGACGGGCGGTGTAGATAAGTACGTATCTGGCACAAAGGGATTGTTTGTCGGCAACCGTGTCAATGCTTATTACGACTACAAGATACTCGGCGAATGGGGCATCGGTGAATTCGACCAATATGTAGCCGATTTCAAGGAGGCACATGACGGCAAGTCACCAGCTTGCGTTAGCACCAAGGGATATGGAACTCCTGGTTCACCTAAGATTTACGACCTTGACGGCGATGGCAACATCACGTCCGACGACCGTGTACTCTACAACCAAGACCCGAAGCATGTATTCGGCATGACCAATACCTTTACATACAAAGACTTCTCTCTCTCGGTTCAGTTAATGGCACGTCTAGGCGGCTACATCTCTTATGCCATGAACGAGCAGTTGAACTACGAGTCAGCCAACTGGGGAGATGCCATCGACTACTGGACACCAACCAATACTACCGCTAAGTTCCCTAGTCCTGGCTTGGGTACAGATGCCAGCAAGATTTGGTCATCCTACAAGAGCGCATTCACATACGAGAAGGCAGACTACTTCAAGATCAAAGACATCACCCTCTCTTACAACATTCCAGCAAAGTGGTTGCACAACATCCACATGAGTAAGGCTCGTGTATATTGCTCTATGAAGAACTTCCTGACATGGAGTAAGATAGATGACTACGACCCAGAGCGTGGTGGCAGCATCTCATTCCCTATGCAGAAACAGGTAGTAATCGGTCTTAATGTAGAATTCTAATAATCATCGAAACAATTATGAAAACAAAGATATTATTCATGGCAGCAGCCTCTTCTATGCTGTTGGGACTCACCTCTTGCTCCGACTTCTTGGAGGAAGAGAACAAGGTGGGCGAAACTGCCGACTTGACATATAAAACTCCTTCCGGCTTGGAAGGTTTGGTAGCCAACTGCTACACGTTCGCACGTGGTTGGTATGGTAAGGAAGCGGGGCTCGGACTCAGCGAGATGGGTACAGACCTCTTCTATTATGGTTACGACAACAAGCAGAAAAGTTTGTGTTCCTACAACTTCAATGCAGCAGCGTTGGAAAACAACGTAGCCGACAACCCTTGCCTCGACCATTACTGGGAGTTGTTCTATAGTGCTACAGATGTTTGCAACAATGCCATCAAATATGTCAACGATGCAACATTTTTGACAGAAGGAGTCAAGAACCGAGAATTGGGCGAGGCTTACTTCATGCGCGCCTTCTACTACTTCCACATGGTCAACATCTGGGGTGCCATTCCTTACAATAGCGATCCCGTAACAGCCCAGAACTTCAATCCGACAAGAATGCCAGAGAACGAAGTTTACGGCAAAATTTTGGATGACTTGGATGAGTCTATCGCTAAGTTTGACGAAGCAGACTACAAGACAAAGATAGATGGTCGCGCCAACTATTGGGCAGCCAAGGCTTTGAGAGCAAGGGTACTTCTTTATGCAGCATCTTGGTTGGGAGACCAACTTGGACAGACCATCAAGGGGGGCAACTACGATGGCAAGGACAAAAAAGCTCTCTACACGGCCGCACAGACCGACGCAGAGTCAGTAATTGGCGCAAACGACTATGCTTCCCTTTACAGTAACTACAAGGACGTTTGGACTATGACAAACGAGAGTTACAATACCAACAAGGAGGCACTCTTCGGCGTAACATACTCTCAGGACATCAAGACCAACGCCAACTGCATCCCTTATCGTTATCGCTTGGAAGGTGGTAGTCCTATGCAGTACAACAGTTTGATTACTCGCACAGGCTATAGCCGTGGTGGTAGCGCAATGTTGCTGATGTTCGTCTCTATGTGGAACAATGGTGCCACAGACTTGGGCGGCAATGGTCAGAAAGACACCCAGGTATTCTGGCGTATCGCTGCTGGCAAGACTACCATCAAGAGCAAATTAACAGGCAAAAACGTAGAATGCGGTGCTGCATATTCTCCATATGGACGTGGCTTTACCCGCTACTTGCCTTCTCTCCACCTGTGGAACTTGCTTGAGAAGCACAAGACAACCGATCAGCGTTCCGAGGCGACCCTCCTCGACCACTACGACATCGCTTCTCCTGACTTGGCCAAGAATGCAACGAACTATCCAGAGTTGCAGGACACAGCCATCTACTACTGTCCTATGAATGGTGATTCCCCAGAAGGCAAGGCAATGCAGACATGGGCTAAGAACAGATACCGTATCCAGTTTATGGCAGGTGGCGATGTACCTGTCTATACCTCTATGGACGAGGCTACAGCAAAACCTACAGAGGCAGCCGTTCCTACCTCAAGCGTATATGGCGACAACCGTTTCAACTCTTACAAGATTGGTGGTTGGTGCTCATTCCCTGGAATCAAGAAGTTCCTGGATGACGTATATGATGTCAACTACCCAACCCACGACATCTCTAGCCGTGACGCTATCGTAATGCGTATCTCAGAGATGTATCTTATCAAGGCAGAGTGCCAGTTGGCTCTTGGTGATGGTGGCGCAGCAATGACAACCATCAATACACTACGCCAAGCTCGTGCTATCGAAGGCAAGAACAACACCCTGAGTGGCAATGCTACCATTGATACCATCCTCGAGGAACGCGCAGTAGAATTCTGCGGTGAGCAGATGCGATGGTTTGACTTGAAGCGTACAGGCAAGCTCTATGAGTATGTTGCCAAATATAATGCTCAGGCATCCGCCAACTTGAACGCTGATGCTTCCAAGCATTATCTCTATCGCCCAATCCCACAGAATGAGATTGACGCTGTTCAAAACTTCACCACCGAAGTGAACAGCACAACAGGTTTCTGGCAGAATCCAGGTTATTAATTAGGATAGATTAGTTTAAACCAAGGGGGAGCTAGCGTCATGCAAGACTCCCCTTTTTTAATTAAAACTCCAAATAGATACAAAAGAAAAGCCGAAGAGAAAGACTCAAAAAAAAACGCTATGCCTTATTGCAGCATAGCGTTTTCCTTCTATTTTCTTTAAATCTAACCTACTCTATTTTTTGTCTTCTATAGCGTCTTTAGCTTCCTCGACAACCTTGGAAGCCACCTTTTTCACAGCCGACTTCTTCACTGTTTTCTTCACAACAGGCTTCGTTGCAGCAGTCTTATCAAGCTTGGCACTCGCCTCACGAAGTTTCGTTGCCTCCTTCTCTATCTTCTCCAACTTAGCCTGAAGACGGACGATTTCCTTGTCCTTCATCTCTATCTCCTCCTCCATATTCTTCACACTTGTCTGATAACCATCGAGTTGCTCGTTATCGACATCTGCAGGATAGAGTTCGTTGACTCTGGTGAGGAAGTCACCCAAGATGTTCATATAGTTGGTGAAAGCATCGAATGGACTAGAATAGATGCCACGGTCGAGACCTACATTGCTAGGCTTGGTGGTCATGAAACGGAAGTTGTTGCTAGCCTGCAAATAATCCCAATCTTGGTTGATACGAGTATCGTTGGCTATGCGTACACGATCGGCAACACTATAAAGCTTATTGAAAGCCTCACGCTGCATAGGATTTCCCAACCAGGTGCTGACATCGCGCTCTTCATCCACCCAACTCAAAGTATCAGGCACATTCAACTCACCCACCGACTTCATCTTCTTGCAAATCTCCGAAGGTGTAGAGAAAGTGATACCCTTTTCCTTGGCACAAGCAGGGAGAGCCTTGAAGAATTCCAAGATATTGCTGGACAATGGTTGGGCGATACCCAGAGCAGACAACTCCATGAAGATGTTGATTATCTGTTCCTCTTGTGGCAAGGAAGCAATCTCATTGATATAAGTATCAGCGAAGAGAGGATATCCATCCCAACTACTGTTATTAAAACGCAAGGAGATATCATCGCTCAACTTGACATCACGGAGCAAGAGCTTCAAGTTTGGAGCCAATGGACAATGATATACATAGTGTGGCGACTTCCAACCTAGCACATGTTTTGCGCCCTCGGTGAGCATTCCCTCAAAGCCCATCTCCGAAGCCTGAAGACCGACGTCATCACTATAGATAAGCGATGAGTTGCGAAGCACGGTAGGCTTCTTTCCGAAATACTCCTCTATCTTGTTTGCCTGGCGCTTTACCTCCTTGGCAAAACTATCCTCGTTGATGAGCGAAGCAAGACCATGGGAATATGGCTCAGCCAGAAATTCCACACATCCCGTTGCGTTCAAGTCTTGCAACTTCTCCAATACCTGAGGAGCGTGCATCTCCAACTGTTCCATGCCCACGCCTGAGAGCGAGAAGGCCACCTTGAAGTACTTGCCACTGTTGTTGATCATCTCCAACAAGGCATTGAGGGCAGGCATATACGACTTCTCTGCGATTTCGCTGATGCTACGCTCATTCTCATAATCATCATAATAGTAATGATCCGTACCGATATCGAAGAAACGATAGCGTTTCAGATGGGTAATCTGATGTATCTCGAAATATAAACAAATTGTTTTCATGTTATTCTACTTTGATATTTGATTTTGAATTATGAATCATAAAGTCGCAGTAGTTTCACTCTGCGTCCTTCACTCTTCATTTAACTTACTTCCATCCTAGGGTCTTGAGGTACAAGTCCTTGATGCGGGCGCCCACTTTCTCCCATGTAATCTGGTCAACCTCTTTCTTGCCCTCCACCGACAAGTAGTCGAAGAGACTTTCGTTGTGGCAAATACCATAGATGGCATCCGCCAAGGCATGAATGTCCCAATAATCGACCTTGATACAGTTGGTCAAGATTTCCCCGCAACCACTCTGCTTGGAGATAATCGTAGGCGTACCACACTGCATCGCCTCCAAAGGCGAAATACCGAAAGGCTCACTTACAGACGGCATCACATACACATCCGAGTCTTTCAGGCACTCATACACCTGCTTGCCACGCATGAACCCCGGGAAGTGGAATCGGTCGGCAATGCCTCTTTCTGCCGCCAGATAAATCATCTGGTCCATCATATCGCCTGAACCCGCCATACAGAAGCGCACATTACGAGTACGATGCAATACCATATTGGCAGCCTCCACGAAGTATTCAGGTCCCTTCTGCATGGTCAGACGACCAAGGAACGTAACCACCTTCTCCTTGCCCTTATGGTCAGGGCGCGGGATGTCCTGCAACTCCTGTCTCAGCGGATATACGGCATTGTGCATGGCAAAGCACTTGCGAGGGTCTTGATGATACTGGTTGATAACCGTCTGGCGTGTCAGCTCCGACACACACATAATGCAGTCGGCATTGTCCATACCATCCTTCTCAATAGCATAGACGGTAGGATTCACCTTGCCACGGCTACGGTCGAAATCAGTAGCATGCACATGGATGCACAAAGGTTTGCCGCTTATCCTCTTGGCATGGATGCCTGCAGGGAAAGTCAACCAGTCGTGGGCATGGATAATATCAAAATCCTCCGTGCGAGCCACTACACCGGCGATGATGGAATAGTTGTTGATTTCATCATGCAGGTTGGAAGGATAACCACCTGCAAACTGCATACAACCGAGGTCGTTGACATTCATATAATTGAAGTCGGCATAGATATGGTCACGATAGCGGAAATAGTCGTCAGGACTCATGATGTTTCCGATACGTTGCTGCACATAGTCGTGGTTGACATCACGCCAAGCAATAGGCACACAGTCCATGCCGACTATCTTGGCCGCAGTGCGGTCTTCATCACCAAAAGGATGGGGCAGACAAAGGGTTATCTCAACATCGCCCTGGGCATGCAAGCCCTGGGAGATACCAAAGTTGGCAGTAGCCAGGCCACCAAATACGTGAGGAGGATACTCCCATCCAAACATTAAAACTTTCATATAGCAGTCCTCCTTATTAATATTGATACTTTTCAAGTAGTTCGAGCGCACGCAAGATTTCAGCGACATTCATGGCAAAAGACATCGCACCACGCCCAGAGAAAGGCGGGTTGCCATCAAAGAGCTCGCTGATGGTGCCAAGACAATGGTATGACATTTCGTTCTCATAGCCCACCATCTGGCGTTCGATAAAGCTCAAGCGTGTACGGCGATAAAGTTTCAAACTAGCCTCCATGTAGAAACCTCCAAGCCAAGGCCATGCCGTACCCTGGTGGTAAGCATAGTCACGTTGTGTCTGAGGTCCCACATAGATAGGGTTATATCCACCGCTCTTCGGTGAGAGCGACCGCAATCCCTTAGGTGTCAGAAGCTCACGGGTACAGATGTCGAGCACCTTCTTCTTCTGGTCTTGTGAAAGAGGAGAATAGTCGAAAGCGACAGGGAATATCATGTTAGGTCGAACACTCCAGTCTATCATATTGCCATCCACATAGTCGTAGAGATAGCCATACTCATTGAGGAAGGTGTTAAGGAAAGACCGCTTAGTCTTCTCGGCTAGTTCCAGGAGATGCTGCTGCAGGTCGGCCTTGCCGTCCATTTCCGCCAAAGTTGCCCCGAAGCAGATTGCATTATACCAAAGAGCGTTAAACTCTACGATATAACCGCTACGTGGCACCACGGGGTGGCCATTGGCAGTAGAGTTCATCCAAGTCACCGCCTTGTCCTTACCATTGGTATAAAGGAGTCCGTTAGGATGCAGTTCTAGATTAGGGTGATGATTGCCTTCTATGAATTGCAGGATATTACGGATAAACTTACCGTATTTCTTCAAGCATTCTTCCTTACTTGTCTCCTTGGCGTACTGCTGCAACGCCCAGATTGCCCACAGCGGCACATCGGGCTGTTCGATTTCCTTGATACGCACGGAGATAGGCTTGCCCTCCAT
Organism: Waltera intestinalis; assembly: GCA_963628185.1. GTDB lineage: Bacteria > Bacteroidota > Bacteroidia > Bacteroidales > Bacteroidaceae > Prevotella. Next base: position 53,882 of record CAVGEN010000041.1, read on the forward strand.
AAACTCGTAATATCCCTTCATCGCAGTTTGCATCACAAGCTCGAAATAGTCATCTTCCTCTATAGAAAGCGTCAAGCCTGGCAAAGAGATAAATGTGTCACGAGCACGACACTTAAACCAAGGATAACCAGCCAGAATGTAGCGGTCATCGTTTTTCTCACGACGATGGAACTGGTGGGCTGCATTGACCAGACAATGGAAGAAGTTGTCACGAGGGGCACGTTCATCCACCTCCTTGTCAAACAGTTTCTTCAATCCGCCGGTCTTGATCTCGGAGGTGGAAGCCGCAAAGACGATGCTCTCGCCCTTCTTGATGTCCATCTCGAAATAACCTGGCACGTAGAGGTCTTCATTGGAAGCATAGCCACGCTCCTGCTCCTTGGGATATTCCACTCCCCGATACCAGTCGGGGCTGAAAACAAACTCATTCTTCTTGGAGAACTGCATGAAGAGATCCGGATAGCCTGCATACATACAGGTCTTGATACCGTTATCCACCAAAGAATACTCACGTGAAGCCGTGCTGTTCTCATGCGTAAACTGTCGAACGCTACGGAAAGCCAAGAACGGACGCAAACGCAGTTTGGTAGCAGAATGGCAATCCACCATCGTGTAACGAATCAGGATGCGGTCTTCATAATGCTGGAAAACCACCTCTTTCTTGAGGATAACACCACCAACACGGTAAAGCGTGGTTGGCACTTTATCGCAATCAAACTCACGGATGTACTTATGCCCCATCGGACTGTAGTTGTTGCCTTGGTACTTATGCAAGCCAAGATTAAACTCCGCACCATGCTGAACGACTGTAGCGTCGAGAGAGCTCAACAGCACGTGGTTCTCATCATCCAGCTCTGGGATGGGAACAACCAGCAGACCGTGATACTTTCGAGTATTACAATCGACAATAGTAGAGCACGAATAAGCACCCGAACGGTTGGTTCTTAACAACTCCTTCGGCAATGACTCCTGTAGGTTGGTCATCAGAGCCTTTTCGAATTTTAGATAACTCATAGATCTATATTAAGGTTTTTATATTTATTGACTTCAATTAGATGCTTTCAAAGGTAAGGAAAAAATGTGAGACCACAAAGTTTTGAACAAAGAATTTAACAAAATTCGTTGTTTTTATGTTTTATAATATATTTTTAGTCAAAATATTTAATTATTCGGATTAATTTCTGTACTTTTGCAAACAGTTAGGTAAAACGAACGATTAGGATAAATGGAAAATATAACTGACATTTCAAAGGAAGAAGTAGCGCAGAACATCTCTGCCCGCTGGGGCGTATTGACGCAAGAACAGCACGACTTGCTCTTGAAAAATCTTGAAATCAAAAAGTTCTTGAAGAACGAGATCGTGTATAAAAACCTTGAGACTCCCACCCATATCATGTGCCTCGTCCATGGCAAGGTGAAGGTTTTCAAGGAGGGCATCGGCGGCAGGAACCAAATCATCCGCGTCATCAAGCCCAATGAATTCTTCGCCTATCGCGCATACTTCGCCAGCGAGAACTATCGCACTTCCGCCATGGCTATGGAAAACAGCACTATCGTTTCCTTCCCTATCGAAATACTCGTCAGTCTGATGGAGCAAAACTTCCAAGTGAGCCTTTTCTTCATCAAGTATCTCTGCTACGAAATCGGCAAGTCGGACGACCGAACGGTCAACCTGACGCAGAAACACATAAGAGGAAGACTAGCCGAGGCTCTCCTCTTCCTCGAAGATTCTTACGGCACGCAAGAAGACGGCATGACGCTCGACATCAGCATGAGCCGTGAAGACCTAGCCAACCTCTCCAACATGACTACCAGCAATGCCATTCGCACCCTTTCGGCTTTTGCCTCGGAAAGTTTAATCAGCCTTGACGGCAAGAAGATAAAAATCCTAAAGGAGGAAGAACTGAGGAAGGTTTCCGCCATGGGATGAGGGCGCATCATAGACCTTAAAATAGTTTCTCCTCGTGGAACTCACAGTTTCACGGCTTGAAACCACAAGTTCCACGAGGAGAAACTATTTGCAGCCATTCCGTTCACACCCCTCATGCTGGTATCAAAAAATTGACAACCTCCTGCTCCACCGTAATCTTATAGGCACCCACAGGCGTTTTCATCAACCGTCCGTCTATTCCTATCAAGGCACGAGAAGCCTCTTTCACCTCCACCTCACGGGTACGATAAGGATGCACGCTCTTATGATTCAAGAACTTGCCCTTCACAAAGAGGTATATGCCCTCAATCAGCTGGGTCATCTCCGGATGATAAACCACGGAGACATCCAGCAATCCGTTGTATGGCACACCGTTAGGAGTCTGGCCATAGCCTGAAGCGTTGCCCACACACAGGGTCATCACCTTGCGCTTGATGACATCGGAATTAATCTTTATATTCATCTTATACTCCAAACGCTGGAATATCATCAGGATGAAAGAGAACAAAAACGAAAGCGTGCGTGAGCCGAAGAAATGGTGGGTTTTGCGACGCAAGTTCATGATGGAAGCTATCAAACCGATATTGACACAATTCAGGAAATAACGATGACACTTCTCTCCTTTCTGATTGGTATATCGCACACATCCCAAGTCTATCCGCCTGACACGTCGTTGCAGAAGCCACTTAACGGTTTGACCGTATTCGCTGTCATCATAGCCCCAGAAATGAGCGAAGTCGTTCATCAAGCCATTCGGTATCACACCTAACGCTATCTGGTCGCGCACCGTTTTATCTACCTGCATCAAACAGTTGACAGCGTCATTCAAGGCAGAGTCGCCTCCCACAATGACTATCGTCTTATAACCATTGTTGATAAACATCTTTACCAAACGCTCTACGCTCTTTTGGTTTTCACTCTGCACAAAATCGTAATCCACATCATTTTGGCGCAAGACCTTCTCTATCTTAGTCCAACGCTTTTCACTCCCCCAGCCTCCTCTCGGGCAATAGAGCAAGCCCCATTTCTTTTCACTTACTGCCATTTCTTATCGTTTATTTATGTTTCGGAAGTTGAATCATTCACAACTAAATCTAGTATTGTCTCCACTTTTTTCTCCATCGGCAACAAAGCATCTACCCAATGAATCGCAAAGCCTCTTCGCTCCATGCCACGAAACCACGTCATCTGTCGCTTGGCAAACTGATGGATGGCTATTTCCAAGCCTCGGAACATCTCCTCGTATGTAGTCTTGCCTATCACGTACTCGGTGACAAACTTATATTCCAAACCGTAATAAATCAAGTTTTCCGGCGGGACTCCGCTATCAATCAGTCCCTTGACTTCATCGACCATGCCTTCCTTCAATCGTTGTTCCAAACGTTGCGTTATCTTCTGGCGACGTTTCTCCCTATCTATGCTGACACCAATGATGAGCGAATCGACAGCAGGCAACTCTCGCTCGGGCATGGGATGGGCCAGGTTGTATGTCTCTATCTCTATGGCACGAATGGCACGTTGCGCCGTATCCACATCAGTACGATTGTGCATATTGCTCCCCGTCTTAGCCTTCAAGCCTTTCAATATATCGGTAAGTTCTTTCAGGCTTTTACCTTCCAAGTCTGCGCGCAACTCTGGATTTTGCGGCACAGGAGACAGATGATATCCCTTTAGCACCGATTCGATATACAAGCCTGTGCCACCACAAAGAATCGGCAACATGCCTCTAGACAGTATATCTTGATAAGCATCAAAGAAATCCTGCTGATACTGGAAGAGATTATACTTCGTGCCGGCATCACAAATATCTATCAGATGATAGGAAATCAACTTACCGCCAACAGTATAATCTGCCAAATCCTTGCCTGTGCCTACGTCCATGCCACGATATACTTGGCGACTATCAGCACTGATAATCTCCGCCCCATGAGCATCACCACCCCATACAACCGCTCCCATATCGTTGATATGCGCAGCAAGGGCAGCAGCAAGACTCGTCTTTCCACTGGCCGTAGGTCCCAATATGGTTATCATCGAATGTTTCATGGCGCAAAGATACTAATTTTTCCGATACAGACAAACAAAGAGGATGGAAAAATGTGGGAAAAAGGCAAGAAATGAGAACCTTTCATAGTATTTCACTGCCATATACGACAAAAAAAGCCTGGCATTTTGCAATGCCAGACCTATTATTTTGTTGTATATCGCTTCAGCGGTATTACTTCAACTCAGCGAGGTACTTGATAGTACGAACCATCTGAGAAGTATAAGAGTTCTCATTGTCGTACCAAGAAACTACCTGTACCTGATATGTATCCTCGTCGATCTTGCTAACCATTGTCTGAGTAGCGTCGAAGAGAGAACCGAACTTCATACCGATGATATCAGAAGAAACGATCTGATCCTCGTTGTAACCGAAGCT
>CAVGEN010000042.1:0-50403 GCA_963628185.1 Waltera intestinalis
CTAGGAGAAGGAAAAAGCACACTTGCAAAAATGCGGTGACTTGTCAAGAAAATTCAAAAGACTTCCTTGCGGCAAATGCGCTAACTTTCTGAATACAAACAGAAAAAGGGGCTAGCCACCGCTAGCCCCAGTAACGAGAGAGATATAAGTGTTGACAATGTCAACAACGAGGCAAATCACTTTGCCTTATATCATCCATCTATCTTTGATTAAAAATATTTATATCAATCATCCTGTGTCAAACCTGTATAGCGGATACCCGATACCTTATACTTGGAATAACCATAACTTACTGGATAAGGGTCATCATCAAAACTGACATAGAAGACTATACTATCGGCAGCAGTTCCGTGAGGAGTCAAGCCTGCCTTAGGCAACACCTTTCCACCTTCGATGTTCACCTTGCAGTAGCTACCATCTTCGGATTTTGTAGTGTTAGTAACTTCACCATTAGTCGTGAATGTAAGGTTCTGGACATCAGAGGCAGCTTTCACTTTGAATCCCCAGAAATTACCCTTATCATCAACCCACATCTGGTTAGCCACATTGGCAGAAGTGTTATAAGTATTCATCAGGAACTTGCCCAAGCCGTAGATGTCTTCATAAACCGTGTTACCCTGGTTATCTACAGCATCTACGGTAACATACCATTCACCAGCCAAAGACTCGGTGGCAGTACCGCCAATTTCGTCCTTCTCGCATGATACTAACGTCATACTCAGGACAGCTATACACAAATATAATAATTTCTTCATAATAAAATGTCTTATTTATGATTATTTGCTCAAAACTACATGGAACTTCATAGAACTAACATACTCAGCATCCCAAGTATAAGTACCTGAAGCTGCATCAAATTTGCCAGAGAAGCCAACAAGGCTGTCGCCCCAACCAGCAACCAAGCTGTTTTTGAGCGTCATCGTACCATCTTCAGCAAAAGCAACATCACCACCCATGTTATAGTTAGTGCCATAGCCAGCACGCTGAGAATACCAGCCGCCAAACAAGTCATCCACATGATAAGTGCCATCATCATTATTGGTAATCACAACCTCATAGTTGCCACCGAAAGCTTTCTGGCCGCTATAGTCACGATAACTGTTGACATCTGTATAGAACACACCCTCCTTAGCATCGTTAGGGTCAGTCACAATAACCTTACGAGAAATGGATGCACTGAAACCATCTTCGTTTACAACAGAATAAGTAAGGGTGTAAACACCTGACTTTTTCGGGTTAACCGAACCGCCAACAATAACATTAGAACTAACATCCTCTCCATTGAGTTCGGCAGCACAACCTGGGTCAACAAAAGTAGCGCCCTTATCAACATACATTGTGGCATCACCATTGAGAGTCAACACTGGATAATAAGTGATGCGTGTGTATCCTGCAGAGCTATCGTTGTCGCAACTACTGAAAGCAACAGCAGAAGTCAACAACAAAAGCATCATATAAAATATATTCTTTTTCATTTCGCTATTCATTAAATTTGAAACACTAGACGATTACTCTCCCCAAAACACAGGCTTGGTGTAGTCCGCATTACTGAATGTAGGTGTGTTGCTGTTACGAGAAGAAGAACACTCTGCATATGGGAAACGCTCCAAAAGTTTGTTGTTCCCCACCTGACCGAATACTAGAATAGGTGTGTAAAGTGTACCATAATCGTAGAGAGCATCATTGTAAGATCCATCGTTTACATTGTCATAAAAGTTGTCACCAGTCTTGGTACCAAATGCAGGATAGTCAAGACGACGCACCTCACACCAAGCCTCAAAGGTATCAGTACCAGAGAGCGCAATCCACTTCTGCACACCAATACTCTTCTTGTAGTTTGACATATCGAACGGATATCTTGCAATATGCTCAGCTGCACCATCTACACCAGCGGAAGCAAAAGAAGCCTCAATACCTTTATTATAGTGAGCCTCAGCATTTGCCGCATCACCTGTACGAGCATAATACTCAGCTATAAAGAACTCTGTGTCTGCAACAGTAATCAGATTCAAAGGAGAATTGTATGCCATTACAGGACGGCACCACTTATTCAAAGTCTTGGAGTTAGAGAAATTGGTGCCAGAAACACCTCCCATATACTTACCGTCAGAATTCTTCTCGAAGAAAGCTGACAAGCGTGGGTCTGTATAGACAATTTCACCACTTGCATTCTTCACCTGCATAGAGCCGATGATAGCGAGGTTAGCACAGACATTGGTCTGTGTAGAACCCCAAGAAGACGCAAACTCTTCTGAATAATATGGATTCATGCTGCCAGCTTCACTTCCCCAGCAACTGGTATAAGCTACATCCTCTGTTGGAAAATTGTTCTCTGCCACCAAAGTCTGAACCTTAGACAACACAGAAGAATCTACATTGGCCATACGCATCAGAAGTCTCAACTTCAACGCATTGGCAAACTTGATCCAACTACCTGCAGTCTCATCAGGGAAAAGGAAGTTGGTACATACAGTATTGGAAGCAGATGCCTTTTCCAAAGCATTATCCAATTCTGCAATAACACCCTCATATACAGTCTTTCCGTCATCATACTTAGGCGAGATATTGTCTGCATCGAGAGCCTCTGTGTATGGAGTCTCACCATAGCAATCTACCAATGCCTCCAAAGCGAAGGCACGCAGTGTAGTTGCAGCAAGATAAGTTCCCCAATCTTCTGAAGCCTCAGACTTTTCTCGCATCGTCTTCAGATTGACCAAAGCCTGCTCGTAGAACTGGTTATACATCGTACTGCTACGGGTAGCCGACTGCTGGAACTGAGAATAGTCCAAATAGTTGGATGTACCGAAGAGGTGAGCATACACCTGTGAGAAGTATCCGCCTGTGATACGCAGATAGTTGCCGTAAGCATTGGCGATAGACATTTCCACACCAGGCATAATCATAGAAGAGGTGACATTGCTTTCGGCAGGCGATGTCGGATCCTGGTTGATGTCAAGATAGCTGTCGCAAGAAGAGAAGCAAAGCCCCAATGCGAGAGCTGACATGAATATATATTTCTTCATATTGATATCCTTATTAATATTGTTCCTTAAATTTAGAATGTCACAGAAAGGTTGGCACCGAACGTACGGCAAGACGGGTTGGCATAAAGCTCACCAAACTGAGTTGCCAAGTCACCATACGAGTTTTGGCTCACTGTGGTGGTCTCCGGATCGATGTATCTGTTGCCACTAGCAGTCCATGTGAACACGTTGTTGCAGAATACAGTGAGAGCTACATTGCTCAAATATGCCTTCTTCACCCACGCACGTGGCAAGTTCCATGTCAAGCTGATATTACGCAATTTCACGTAAGAGCGGTCGAGCAAATAAGCTTCACCACCATCACCATAGCCATAGTTGTTATAGTAATTCTGATAACTACTGTTGGTTAGGTAAAGAGGTGTGGTATTCTCTACGTATGTATCACCCTCTTTCACTACAGAATTAGGAATGATGAACGGACGGCGCTCGTTGTAGGTTGTTACCGAACCATTACCAGTAAACTGCATCAAGTTCTTGGTACGTGAGAACATATAACCACCCTTGCGGATATCCAATGCCGCACTCAGAGTTATACCCTTATAAGTCAAGGCTGTTGTCACACCACCAGTCCAATCACTATTCATATTCTTACCTGTATCTTCTACAGAAGTTCCGAGAACAGGCTGGCCGTTAGAATCGACAATCAGCTTGCCATCTTCAGTATATTGTGGTAAATAGGTATAGAATTCACCCATTGGGCGTCCCTCTTCTGCATACATATACACAGCATCGTTACCTGCCGAGAAATTGTAGATAGACACCTTGCCACCCTCAAGACTTGAAGGCATCTCAAGAACCTTGTTCCAGTTCTTGGAGAAATTGAAAGCCAACTCCCACTTGAAGTCTTTGGTCTGCACAGGTACTGTGGTGAGCAACAATTCGATACCACGGTTACGTACAGAACCGAAGTTGGTTACCTGATAATAGTAACCCGAAGCTGGATCTACAGGCAAAGTAAAGATCTGGTCGTTAGTTGTTCTGTTGTAGAAAGAAGCGTCCAAGCCAATGCGCCCCATAAAGAACTGCAAGTTAATACCAGCCTCAATCTCAGTAGTCATCTCTGGCTTCAAAGAGTTACTACCCTTTGTACTACCCAAAAGGAATGAGTTGACACCATTCATCGGGAACTTGGAAACACCCGTACCATAATAACCACGAACACTAGCCTGGTCATAAGTAGAACCTGTCAGATAAACATCGGCGTCATTACCAGTCTTACCATATGCCAAACGAGCCTTACCGAATGTAAGTACTTTGTTCTCAGGAATCACCTTGGTGAAAATCCAGCTTAAAGTTGCACCCGGATAGAAGAAACTATTCTTGGCAACAGGCAATGTGGACGACCAATCATTACGGGCTGTCAACTCAAGATATACCATATCATCCCAACCCAATGTAACATCGCCAAAGAGACCTACAAGACGGCGCTTTGACTGACCTTCTGCCAAAGTTGTCTTGGTAGAGCCATTGCTCAACTGCCAGAAACCCGTATTGAAAGTAAGGTCATCCGTCTCACCTACCATATAGGTATTATAACGCTCATTCACGTTGAGACCCACTGTCGCACTCAAATCGAGTTTGTCGTCAAGAAACTTGTTCTTATAGTTGGCCATGAAGTCGTGATTGAACTCATACATACGACCATAGCGCGCATAAACATAACCAGACTGGTTCATGTTGCTTGGAGCATAGCCTTTGTCATCGGTAATCAACTTGTCATCAAGAGCAATCTGAGGATAACCTATCTTGTTGTCATAGTCGGTATAGTCGAAACCGAAACGATATGTCAAGGTCAAGTCCTTGATTGGCGTAATATCAGCCTGTACCTTACCGTTAATCTGCTTGGCATCGGTATGGTTATAGTTGTTCTCCAAAGCCCAATAAGGGTTGGTAATACCATAAGGTGTGAAGTAAGCCTCTGGAGTATTGAAAGCACTTGAAAGGTCCTTCTTGTCGAGCAAGGACACATCACGCGGCAACTCATAGAGACCGTCGATTACAGAAGTACCCTGATATGTACCCACTGCATCGGTATAACTGCGGGCGAAGTTAACTGAAGAAGACAACTTCAACCAGTCAGTGGCCTGGTAAGAATTACGGAAAGCCAAGGTATTACGGTTGTATGTATCCTTATCGCCCGGCATGATACCGTCATCACCAGTGTAAGAATAAGACAAATAATAAGTCATCTTATTATCGTTGGAAGCACCGCTCAAAGAAACATTATGGTTCTGAGACCATCCAGTAGAGAAGAAATCTCTCACATTATTCTTCAAAGCACTATAAGGGTGAATCAACTGCTGGTGGTTCCATTCTGGACCATAAACCTGCTGCGAACCATCTAAAGCTGGACCCCAAGAACCATTTTCTATATAGGTCTGGCGACCATTCCAACCCTGGCCGAAGCTGTTCTGCATTTCTGGCAGAGTAGATACCACACGTGCCTGAACACTTCCACTATAGTTGATAGTAAAGTTGCGCCCCTGCCCCTTAGAACCATTCTTGGTAGTAATCAGGATAACACCATTGGCTGCGCGGCTACCATAAAGAGCTGTAGCGGCAGCACCTTTCAGCACGGTCATGCTGGCAATATCCTCAGGAGAAATATTTGAGATACCGCCCGTAGAGATATTCTTACCCTGGCCAGAAACCATATTATTCTGCAAAGGCACGCCATCAACCACATAAAGAGGTTGGTTACTGCCATTGATAGAACCATAACCACGAATCACGACATTGCTCACTGAACCCGGGTCAGAGCTGGTGGTATTCACCTGAACACCTGCCACCTTACCAGAAAGGGCATCAGCCACATTAGTGGTACGTGCGCCTACGATTTCATCGTTTTTAATTGTTGTGGCAGCATATCCAAGGGTTTTCTCGCTACGAGTGATACCCATGGCTGTAACCACAACCTCATCCAGATTTCTGGCATCAGAGGTCAAGATGACCTTCATCTTAGCAGAAGCTTTCACAGTCTTTGTCTGCATACCTAGGTAACTAATTTCCAAAACAGCATCCTTGCTTGCGTTTGGAAGAGTAAAATTACCATCGACATCTGTCGCAGTACCGGTCTTTGTTCCTACAATTCTAACCGATGCACCGATCACCGGTTCACCGTCTTCCTGAGAAACAACTTTACCTGTAACGGTAGTTTGAGCGAGAGCCAGGCTCGTACTAAGAGCCAGCCCCCCCATAAACATGGTTAATCTTTTTACCATAATTTCTCTCTCTTAAATAATTAAACAACTTACAAATATCGTTTGCAAAGGTACACATTTCCGCTGGTATTAACAAACTTTTCATAAACAAAATGATATAAATACCACGTTTATGTGATAGTTTTGCATATTTTACGCATGATTCCATAACTTTTTGAATAAGAAAGATGCATTAATAGTGTTTTTCCTGTCAAATTGTTATTTCACAAGGAAAACAAGATGTTAACGAAACAAAAGACGAGAAAAGGTGTAACGCCAAGACTGTTTTTTGACCTTACACCTTATTATATATACAAGAGAGACCTACATCAGACATCACCGACTATATGACCCCAAAATGAAGCAAGGCATTCTTGACACCATCCTCATCGACAGAGGTTGTCACATAATCAGCAATTTCTTTCACCTCCTCACCAGCATTACCCATTGCCACACCGACTCCGGCCTCCTTGATGATGGAGATGTCATTGCCTCCATCGCCAAAAGCCATCGTCTCATTGACATCCAAACCAAGGTATTCTGCCATCGCATGAAGCCCCTTGCCCTTGTCGGCATCACCGGCAGTAATGTCGGTGAAAGCAGGATGCCACCGTCCCGAGGTACAGTTGCCCAAGGTCTGCATCAACTCTAACTCTTGCTCCGCACTACAAAAAGAAGTCAACTGCAAGATCGCCTCTCCAGCCAAGTCAGCCACATCCTTATGAAAATCCAACGAATCGACACCAAGTCCCTTAACAAAGATTTCTTCCAAAATGGGAGTCAGATTATGGATGGCAAGGTTCTTCTCCCCTACCACGATGACGGGATAGCCACCTTGGTCGGAAGCAGCAATGACTTTTTCCACGTCGGAAGAGACAATCGGATGCAGACTTACCGTATGCCCTTCCACAAAGCAACGGGCACCATTGGTCGTGATGTATCCGTCTATCAAATGCTCAATCTGACCTAGGTTGGTAATAAGCATTATCGGCCGTCCCGTCGATATATAGACCTTCACCCCGTTTCGCTTAGCCTGCTCCAAGGCATCCACCGTACTCTGCGGAATCTTGTGGGTTTTAAAACTCACCAACGTGCCGTCGATGTCGAAAAACAAAGCTTTTACATTCTTATTACTCATCATAATCATACTTTTTGCATGCAAAATTACAGTAAATCGGGCAAAACACAAAATTATCTGCGAATTTCTTTGGTGTTATCATCTAAAAACTATATCTTTGCAACCGATACACATTGCGATTCCAAGATATGCAGGCATAATCAAAGAATATATTATTTACCAACAAATAACAGAACAGATATGAAAACAATCAAATCTTATGCGTTGTTAGCCATCATCTTAATGATGTGCTCATGCGAAAAGTTCACTTCCGAAAGCGGAAAGACTAGCGAAGAGAAAGAGAACACCAATGTTGCGCTCAACCTAACAAAAGGAGAACTTGTGAAAACCGTCTGCCAAAAGGCAATCTTCAGTTTCTTCAAGGACGACCAAAAGATTGGAACCGTCAGCCAGACCACAGACGACACCGATTTCGGTGCAATCCATCTCAGTTTGTCACCGGGCACCTACCGCATCGTTGCCATCGGGCACAACGGCAGTGGCAACTGCACCATCACCAGTCCGGAGAAGATCACCTTCACGAACAACAAGTTGACCGACACCTTCTATCATTACGGAACGATAGAAGTCAAGAAAGACGAGAACACCTCGGAAAGCATCACGCTCAAACGAGCCGTCGCCATGTTTCGTCTGAACATCAAGGACGAGATTCCCGCCAACGCCAAGAGCATCCAGTTCTATTACACCGGAGGCAGCAGCACCTTCAACGCCGTATCGGGCTACGGATGCGTGAACAGCAAACAGACGGAGACCCTCGACATCACGTCGGGCCAACAAGTGTATGAAGTCTATACCTTCCCACACGAGGATGGGAAGAAGTTGCAAATGACCATTAGTATATTAAACGAGAGCGGCATAACAATAGCCTCCCGCACCTTCTCCGACGTCATCGTCAAGAAGAACTACATCACCAAGTACAGCGGAAAACTATTTGTCGATAACCCCGACGGCGAAACCACAGACATCGACATAGAATTTGAGTTCGACCCCGAATGGGCAGGAGAAGACGAATACGAATTTTAATAAGGCAAGAAAGCCCGACCCGATGTTCGTTTTTTCCACAAATATAGATATTTTACGATTCTTAAAGAATAGATAAGACACAAAGTCTTTGATATTTAAGAAATTATCCATAATTTTGCACAAAAATAATATATCATCATAAGTTTTGTGCAATGAAAAAGATTGTAACCATTTGCCTTTTGTTGGGCGCATTACTACCTGCCGAGGCTCAAACGACTTTGAGTCTCGACAGCTGTAGGGCAATGGCCTTGCGCAACAACAAGCAAATCAATGCTTCCAGACTCAAGAAGGATGTCGCTTACAACCTGAGGAAATCGGCACGAACCAAGTATCTGCCCAAAGTAGATGCTTTGGGCGGATATGAATGGTTCAGCCGAGAGATATCACTTCTCAACAGTAATCAAAAAAGTACTTTCAGCAATATCGGAACCAACTTGGGTTCCAACATCGCCAGCAACCTCAACACCCTGGTGGGCGACCTCGTGGGCCAAGGCGTCATCTCGCCAGAGATGGCACAGCAGATAGGACAGTCCCTGGGCGAGAAGCTGCCCGCTTTGGAGGGTAAGGGCAACACTCTGGGGCAAGGTATCGTAGATGCTTTCCGCACAGACACACGAAACATCTGGGCAGGAAGCGTCATGCTCCGCCAACCCATCTACATGGGAGGAGCCATCATCGCAGCCAACAAGATTGCCGACATCGGCGAACAAATCGCAGAGAACGACCTCGACATGCAAACCCAAGGCACGCTCTACAGCATCGACCGTGCCTACTGGACCGTCGTATCTCTTCGCCAAAAGCAGAAACTTGCCACAAGCTACCGTGACTTGGTGAAGAAACTAGACGTGGATGTTCACAAGATGATAAAAGAAGGTGTGGCCACCAAGGCAGACGGCCTGAAAGTAGATGTCAAGGTAAACGAAGCCGACATGCAAATCATGCAGGTGGAAGACGGATTGACCCTTTCCAAGATGCTCCTCTGCCAACTCTGCGGCATTCCGATGGACCGAAAGATAGAATTGGCTGACGAGAATAAGGAAGCACTTGACACCTCCACACCAGACGTACAACTGCAACAAAACGCAGCCGCCGACTCTGCCAAGAGTACCCGTCCGGAATTGAAGATGCTCCAAAACACCGTCGATCTCACCAAACAGAGCGTGAAGCTGGTGAGAGCGGCCTATCTCCCACATATAGCCCTAACGGGTGGATACATGATTTCCAACCCCAACGTGTTCAATGGTTTCCAAAAGAAATTCAGTGGCGTATGGAACGTGGGCGTATTGGTACAAGTTCCTGTCTGGAACTGGTTTGACGGAACTTACAAGGTACGTGCCGCCAAGGCTGCCGCCAATATTGCCCAAATGAACCTCGATGACACCAGCGAGAAAATCCATCTGCAGATTACCCAAAGCCAATTCAAGGTGAAAGAGGCGGAGAAAAAGCTCAACATGGCGCAGAAGAACATCAAGAGCGCGGAGGAGAACTTACGTTGCGCCAACCTCGGTTTCAAGGAGGGCGTGATGGAAGTGACCGACGTGATGGCAGCACAGACCGCCTGGCAACAAGCGCAGAGCCAGAAAATCGACGCCGAGATTGACGTCAAAATCACCCAAGTCGGCTTGAACAAGGCACTAGGTATCCTACAATAAACGAGAAGTTGGGAAAACATGCAAACCTAACTATAAATTATACATTATTTATTATATAAAGATTATGTCAAAGAAGTCACAACATAACAATATACTATTGGCTGTGCTTGGTTTCACAGCCGTAGTCATCATCGTGGGCGTCATCGGATTCCTGACCTTGGAACGAGACGACGAGACGATACAGGGCGAGGTAGAGGTTTCGGAATATCGTGTTTCCAGCAAACTCCCCGGCCGCATCCTAGAACTCCGTGTCAAGGAAGGCGACTATGTTCACGTAGGCGACACCCTCGCCATCCTGGAAGTGCCAGAGGTAAAGTCGCAGGAGAAGGTGCTCCAGGCTACCAACGAGGCTACCGAGGCATTGCAGGACTTGACGGATGCCGGTGCCCGCAAAGAACAAGTGCAGGGAGCTTACCAACTCTACCAACAGGCACAAGCCGCGGCAGAGATTGCCAAGAAGACTTACACCCGTATGCAGAACCTCTATAACGAGGGGGTGATCAGCGGTCAGAAACGTGACGAGGCTTTCGCTGCCTACAAGGCAACGGAAGCACAGGTAGAAGCTGCCAAAAGCCAGTATGAGATGGCCAAGAACGGTGCCCGCGAACAAGAGAAGCGCGTAGCTGCCAGCAATACAAAAGCATCGAAAAGTGCCGTCGAAGTCGTGAAAGACCTCTTGAAGGAAACCGTTCAGATAGCTCAGGTAGAAGGCGAAGTCAGTGCCGTCTATCCTAAGGTCGGCGAGTTGGTCGGCCTGGGTTCCCCCATCATCAGCATCTCCATCATGAGCGACATGTGGGGTACATTCAATGTACGTGAAGACCACTTGGCAGGCTTAAACAAGGGGGATGAGTTTACCGCATTCGTACCTGCCTTCAACAAGGACATTAAGATGAAAGTCTATTACCTGAAGGACGAAGGTTCGTTCGCCACTTGGAAGGCAACCAAGGACAACGGCGACTACGACCGCAAGACCTTCGAGGTGAAGGCTCGTCCTGTCACCAAACTGGAGGGATTGCGCCCGGGCATGTCACTTATCATCAAGAAGTGATGAGTGAAGAACGAAGAGTGAAGAATCAAATGTTCCAAGCCAATGTTGAAACGAATCTATCATATAGCCGCGCGTGAGTGTGGTATCATCTGCAAGAACCCCATCTATCTGTTCTGCATGGTGATATTCCCTATCGTGGTCATACTTTTCTTCACCAGTCTGATGAAGGAAGGTGTGCCTACCGATATGCCTGTAGGAATCGTCGACCAAGACCATTCGTCAACCTCCCGCGCATTGGTTCACAAGCTCGATGCTTTCCAGACGACGCATGTCGTGGGGCATTACGAAAACATGAACGAGGCTAGAAAGGCGATACAGAGAAATGAAATCTACGCCTTTCTCTTGATACCGAAAGGCACGGAGGCAGGGCTGATGACCTCTGCCCAGCCGAAGGTGTCGTTCTACTACAGCAGTGTATCGCTGGCAGCGGGTTCCTTGCTGATGAGAGACTTGAAGACGATTTCCACCTTGGGTTCTGCGGCGGTAGGCATGAAGAAGCTGTCGGCCCTGGGCAAGACTTCCGAGGAGATAGCCACCTTTCTGCAACCGATAGCCATCGACCTCCACATGATAGGCAACCCATACGCCAACTACAACTATTACTTGTCGAGCGTGATGGTGCCAGGACTCATCATGGTATTCATCTTCCTGATTACACCTTACTCTATAGGAACAGAGTTGAAGTTTGGCAGAGCTAAGGTATGGATGAAGTTGGCCGGCAACAATCCGCACATTGCCATCGCAGGCAAGATATTGCCCCAGACGCTCATCTTCCTCGCCATCTTCTACGCCTTCGAGTTTTATATCTATTATATATTGAAATTCCCTCACCCAGGAGGAGCCGTACCCATCCTGCTCCTTGGGTTTCTGAGTGTACTCAGTTGCCAATGCTTTGGCATCTTTGCATTCGGACTGATGCCGTCGCTCCGTATGTCCATGAGCATCTGCTCACTATGGGCAGTGGTCAGCTTCTCCATCTGCGGAGCCACCTTCCCTATCTTCGCCATGGACGCTCCGATCGAAGCCATCGGACAGCTGTTTCCACTTCGCCATTACTATATGGTTTACCAGATGAACATCTTCAATGGGTTCCCGATGAGTGAAGCCATCTTGCACTGGGGAGCACTCGTCCTGTTCTGCGCCCTCCCGATACTCACCATCTGGAACATCAAGAAGGCCATGCTCGTGTATAAGTATATTCCATGATTGGAGTGAAGAACGAAGAATTCAAATGTTTTAAGATGAAAGATTCCAGTTTATTACATAAGATTATCAGAGGATTGCAGGACATGTGGTTTATCTGGGCTCACGAAATGCGCAATGTGTTCCGTGACGAGGGTGTACTCATGTTTTGCATATTGGTGCCGTTGGGCTATCCTCTACTCTACTCATGGATTTACAACAATGAGGTAGTACGCGAGGTGCCGACAGCCATCGTCGATCTCTCGCACAGCCATACCTCCAGAGAGTTCATCCGCCATTACGACGCAGCCCCGGAGACAGCCGCCACCTACTATTGCACCAGTCTTGGAGAAGCCAAGCAACTGGTGGAGAAACAAGCTGTGCACGGCATTCTCTACTTTCCGCAAGACTTCGACATCCGTCTGAACCGTGGCGAGCAAGCTCGTGTCAGCGTCTATACCGACATGAGTTTGATGCTAACCTACAAGGCGATTTACCAGACGGCACAAGCCGTGGCAAGCGACCTCAACGCAGGCATTCAAATCAAGCAGTCGGGAGGCTTCACCAATCGGGATGACGAGATTACCACCAAGCCACTCGACTTCGACGAGGTGCCGATATTCAACACCACTGGCGGCTACGGCAACGCCATCTTGCCGGGCGTGCTGATGCTGATATTGCAACAAACCCTCTTGCTGGGCGTTGGCATGGCAGCAGGTACATCCAGAGAACTGAACCGCAACAAGGAGCTGGTGCCCGTCAGCGAGCACTATGCCGGCATCTTCCGCATCGTACTGGGCAAGTCGCTTTGTTACTTCATGATATATGCAGTCATGGGCATGTACCTGGCACTGGTAATCCCGAAGTTGTTCGGATTTGTGTCGATGGTGACGTGGACAACCATCCTAGGTTTCCTCCTGCCATTCATCCTAGCCTGCATATTCTTCGCCCTCACCATGTCGGGCATGGTAAGATACCGTGAGAACGTGATGCTCTTGGTGGTGTTCACCTCCGTACCATTGTTGTTTATGACAGGTATCTCATGGCCACAGTCCAGCATCTCCCACTTTTGGGAGACCATCTCGTGGATATTCCCCAGCACCTTTGGGGTGCGTGGTTTCCTGCGCATCAGCAGCATGGGCGCATCGCTTGCCGACATCGAGCCAGAGTTCAAGGCACTTTGGATACAAGTAGGCATCTACTTCTTCACCGCCTGCCTAGTGTATAGGCACCAGATTAGAACGGCGAGAAGAAACGCCGGCTTAACGGCAGAGGAAGAAGATACAGAAGAAGAAAACAAATAGGCAGAAAGCCTTATAGCATTTCGTTCGGATGAGGTGTTATAAGGCTTTCTGCCTATTTTCAACCGCAAAAGAAACTCGATTTTCCACCCTTTTATAATGGTAATTCATTATTTTGTTGTACCTTTGCATCCCGAAAAGAAAAATAAAAGCATGATTGTATGTATAGCAGAGAAACCAAGCGTAGCCAAGGACATCGCCCGAATCATCGGTGCCAACTCGGCTCGTGACGGTTATATGGAAGGTAATGGATACCAAGTGACATGGACTTTCGGCCACCTCTGTGAGCTGAAAGAACCCGATGACTATACTCCAATGTGGAAACGTTGGAGCCTTTCGGCTTTGCCGATGATTCCGCAACGATTCGGTATCAAGCTCATCAACGACGAAGGTATCAAGAAGCAATTTTCCATCATCGAGCGACTGATGCAAGCCGCCGACAGCATCATCAACTGCGGCGACGCCGGACAAGAGGGAGAATTGATTCAGAGATGGGTGATGCAGAAGGCACAAGCCAAATGCCCAGTGAAACGTCTCTGGATTTCATCCATGACCGACGAGGCCATCAAACAAGGTTTCCAAGAGTTGAAGGACCAGAGCGAATACCAACCACTCTATCTGGCAGGTCTCTCACGTGCCATCGGCGACTGGATACTGGGCATGAACGCCACGCGCCTCTATACCTTAAAATATGGTCAGAACCGCCAGGTGCTGAGCATCGGTCGTGTGCAGACCCCTACCCTCGCCCTCATCGTCAACCGCCAAAAGGAGATTGACAACTTCGAACCAGAACCTTACTGGGTGCTCGCCACCATCTATCGTGACACCCAGTTTACTGCGACATCGGGCAAGTTTACGAGCAAGGAAGAGGGCGAGAAAGCTTTCTCCACCATTGCCGGCAAACCATTCACCGTGACAAGCGTCAACAAAAAGAAGGGTACAGAAGCCCCTCCACATCTCTACGACCTGACTTCCCTACAGGTGGACTGCAACAAGAAGTACAGCTACTCTGCCGACATGACCCTGAAACTTATCCAGAGCCTATACGAGAAGAAGTTTACGACCTATCCTCGTGTAGATACCCAGTTCCTGACCGATGACATCTATCCCAAATGTCCACAGATACTGAACGGTGTGAGCCAAGCCAAGATTTACAGTCAACAGAAATACTTGCCGCTGATACAACAACTTGCCGCCACTGGAAAGAAACTGCCCAAGAGCAAGAAAGTATTCGACAACAGTAAGGTGACCGACCACCATGCCATCATCCCCACAGGTGTTCCACCGACAGGACTCACCGACATGGAGGCAAACGTGTACGACCTTATCGCCAAACGCTTTATCAGCGTATTCTATCCCGACTGCAAGTTCTCGACCACGACCGTGATAGGAGAAGTGGTCAATGAAGACGGCGACAAGCCTGAGAAGATAGAGTTTAAGGTAAGCGGAAAGGAAATCTTGGAACCAGGATGGCGCGATGTCTATGCCAAGGATGCGAAGAACACATCCGACGAAGATGACAACAACGCCGAGGTGAGCAATGGTGCCAACAAGAAAGAGAATGTGGAAGAAAGAACGCTCCCGGCTTTCGTGAAGGGAGAAAGCGGAGACCACACACCTACCCTCACCGAGAAATGGACTACGCCACCGAAGTATTACACGGAGGCGACCTTGCTCCGTGCCATGGAGACTGCCGGCAAGTTTGTGGAAGACGAGGAACTGCGAGCTGCCTTGAAAGAGAATGGCATCGGCCGCCCGTCTTCTCGCGCAGGCATCATCGAGACTCTCTTCAAGCGTCATTATATCCGCAGACAAAGAAAAAACCTGCTGGCCACACCTACGGGCATCGAACTGATAGACACCATCCACGAAGAACTATTGAAGAGTTGCGAGTTGACTGGTATCTGGGAGAAAAAGCTCCGCGACATCGAGCACAAGACTTACGACCCGGCCGACTTCATCAATGGTCTGAAGGAGCAAATCAACCAGATTGTGAAAGACGTGCTCTCCGACAACAGTGCCCGCCACGTGACTATCACGACCGAGGAAGACCTCAAGAAGAAACCTGTCACCAAGAAAAAGTCTGCTCCGAAGAAGAGCACGCCACCTACCGACGACAGCATCATCGGAAAACCTTGTCCAATCTGTGGACAGGGCACGATTATCAAGGGCAAGACAGCTTACGGATGCAGTAACTGGAAAAACGGATGCAAGTATCGCCAACCATTTGCACAGATGTAAAAAACTAAAACGAGGATTACGCCAATCACTTGGGGTAATCCTCTTTTCTTTCGCATCATTTGCCTAACTTAACTTTATATGTAATGTAAAAGATGATAAATTTATTTTCCTTTTCTCACAAAAAGGTTTTATTCTACTATATTTATAAAAGTAAATGATTTAATATCAACGTAGCTTTATGAAGTTTCCTCCTGCCGACGGAATAGAATGACGCAACTTCAAACGTCCTTGTTTTCAAGTACGTTCAAGCACGAACACTTTGAGCCAAATGTAAAAAAGTACAATCAGTTCCAACAGCAAAAGCCCCCAACATAAAATCCGTATGGGATCATGTCTCTTCATATCTACCTATTTAAAGTTTAAACAGAGAAGTCGTGCTCCTCAAAATCAAAGAAATCGCTTTTGAATTTCTTCAAAGCCTCTTTCGATACAGACAAAGTCAGTACAAAACGATCACTGTCCGACAACACCAATTGTTGTTTCAATACATTCATCGAGTGGAAATAACACCGATTGATGATATGCCGTTTGCCCAACCTCACGAAACAGCGTGCCTGAGAACCAAGCTGTTTTTGCAGTTCATCCATCACATTACCTAAGCCGATGCCGACCATGGACTTGTACTTGTTCACTGTTATTATGGTTGTATAATTACCTTCTGATTCAAAATAGACTATCTTCGAGCTATCTATCTTTACCACAGAATCCCTTGTAACACAAAGAAAAAATAGTCCATCCATAAGCACGCAATTTTTCGGTTCAAAATTACAAAAACAAATTTATCTAATAGATACAAAAGCAGACATACATGATGAAATACCAAGATTAAATGACAAAACAATGGTATCGTTTACATTACAGCTACAAGGTGTACATTACACTCCCCATTACACTAAATCATCAAATAAATAGTTCAATCTATTCCGTTGTAAAATTACAAAAAATCTATCACAAAACAAGAAAACAGACAAAATATCATTTGTTTTGCCTGAAATTCTTGCCATCTCAAATAAAAAGTGTATCTTTGCACCCAGATTTTAACAAGATGAGACAAAATAAGATTTTCCTATATATTATCATGATGTGCGGCTTGCTTTTGACGAGCTGCGGCATAGACAAGAATCTCAAGAAAGGAGAAAAGTTCCTTGCCTTGGGCGAGTACTTCGACGCAGCCGACCAATTCAAGCAAGCCTATACCAAAACCCCTGCCAAGGAACGTGACAAGAGAGGGCAGCGCGCCTTGAAGATGGCTTACTGCTATGAGAAAATCAACGCTACCCCCAAAGCCATCGCTGCCTACAGGAATGCTATCCGCTACAACCAGGCCTCCCTGCAAGACCGCCTTGCCTATGCCCGCTTGCTTCTGAAAAACGGTGATTACAAACAGGCCGAGAAAGAATTTTCCGATATCCTCGATTCGCTCCCCAACGACGAAATGACCAAGAATGGCTATGACGTGTTGGCTAAGAATGGACTGAAATCGGCAAAAATGGCTCCCGTTTGGAAAAAGAAAGGGAGCAGATATTCCGTTAAAAAGATGGACGTCTTCAATTCGAGAAGAGCTGACTATTCGCCGATGCTCTTTGGGGATGAATACGACCAACTCTATTTCACATCTACCAGAAACGAGGCACAGGGTGACGAACTCAGCGGAATCACAGGCACAAAGAATGGTGACATTTTCGCTTCAGAAAAGGATGACAAGGGAAAATGGAGCAAACCGGAAGCGATAAGCAGTGGACTTAACACGGATTACGACGAAGGAGCTTGCTGTTTCACTCCCGATGGAAGAGACATGTATCTCACCCAATGCGTCACCGACCCATCCTCGCCCCGCTATGCCCAAATCATGACCTCCCCCCGTTCGGATGCAGCCTGGGGAAAGGCTACTTTTTTGGAAATTACCAAAGACACATTGAGCAGTTATGCCCACCCAGCCATCTCGCCCGACGGGGAATGGCTTTACTTCACTTCCGATATGCCTGGCGGCATGGGCGGATTGGACATCTGGAGAGTGAGGATTACTGGAGCAGGACTGGGCGGTGTGGAAAACCTTGGCGAACCTATCAACACCCCTGGCGACGAGTCTTTCCCTACTTTCCGTCCCAACGGCGACCTGTACTTTAGCAGCAACGGCCATGTTGGCATGGGCGGCTTGGACATCTACATCGCCAAGGTAGATCCAAAAACCAAGAAATACAAGGTGTTTCATCCAGGTTATCCGCTCAACTCTGAAGCCGACGACTTCGGCATGACTTTCGAGGGTCCACTCAACAAGGGTTATTTCTCTTCCAACAGAAAGGACGGAAGAGGATACGACCATATCTACTCGTTTGAGAATCCAGAGATTGTCACGACCGTCAAGGGATGGGTTTACGAGATGGGAGGATATGAATTGCCTGCCGCCCAGGTGACGGTTGTCGGCAACGACGGCACCTACAAGAAACTGTCCGTCAAAGGAGACGGTTCGTTCAGCATGGTCATCAACCCTCAAGTGGATTATCTCTTGATGGCTTCATGCAAAGGTTTTCTCAACCACAAGGAAGAACTTCGCGTGGATTCTGCCACGGAAAGCAAGGAATACATCCTGCAATTCCCGTTGGCTTCCATCACCGCCCCAGTATTGATAGACAACATCTTCTATGATTTCGACAAGGCGACCTTGACCGAGAACAGTACCAAAGCCTTGGACGAGTTGGTCAAGTTGCTGGAGGAGAACCCGAACGTCACCATCGAACTAAGTGCCCATTGCGACTACAAGGGAAGTGCTGAATACAACAAACGACTCTCACAAAGGAGAGCCGAATCGGTGGTTAATTACTTGATACAACACGGAATTGCCAAAGATAGGTTGACTCCCGTGGGCTACGGCAAGGAACAGCCCAAGACTATCCGCAAGAAAGTGACAGAGAAATACCCTTGGCTCAAGGAAGAAGACAAGTTGACGGAAGAGTTTATCTTGAAACAGTCGAAGGATCATCAAGAGATTTGCAACCAACTGAACCGCCGCACCGAGTTTATTGTCCTCCGCACCACCTATGGTCTGTTTGACGAAAAGGGAAATCTGAAGAATCCTCCAAAACCTAAGAAACAAGAGGTACAAGAGGAAGACGAGGACTTTATCATCATTGAATAAACCTCGTCTATCCCAAGCGAGCGTCCTGGATTTCGTTATATCCCCAGACGCAAGCAATGGTAAACATACCTGCCAACGCCATCAGCAGACTATGCGACTGCCCCAACACTTCTCCCAAATGGCAAACCGCTCTAGATAACTGGAGCATCATATCTATCTTGGATGCAAACAAGAGGTCTTGTAGATTGCCCAGAACTTGACTTGAGCAAAGGAAAGCTGCCCCGACTACGACACACGCCACCTGCCACCAACGTTCCAAACGTCGGTGAGAAGTATCGGGGAGTCGAGCCATCACTTTCCCAGAGAAACCCTCATCAGGAATTTCCTCCTTGAAATCGGCAAAGAAGTTTTGGAGCAGCTGCTCATCCTCCAAGTTCAATGCCCCGGAAGCATCTGCGTCAAGTATTGTCTTTTGCTTATCTGTCATAACCATTTTGTTTTAAGTAACTTGCAAGTTTGTTTTTTCCTCGCGAGAGATGCGACTTGACGGTACCAGAAGCAAGTCCTGTAATCTCTGCGATTTTATCTATAGGCAGTCCATCCACCAATTGTAGCGTGACGCACGTCCTTTCGTTCTCACTTAATATCTTGAGGGCATTCATCAAATCCATCTTCAATCCGCCGTTGCCCGTCTCAGCATTCTTACAGGAAACAGAGGGCGAATCCATATCCATCGTCACCTTATGGATTCGATGATAATCGTACCAAACATTGTAAGCGATACGATAAAGCCAAGTGGAAAAGTTTGAAAGACCGTGAAAGCCAGAAAGGCGAGTATATGCCTTGACGAAAGTATCTTGGGCAAGGTCGTCGCTCAGTTGGCAGTCTCCCAACGTCTGCCGCAAGAAGAACCCACGTATAGGCGACTGATATTTCCTAACCAACTGGTCGAAGGCCTTTCGGTTATGAAATACAGTCACCTGCGCAACGAGAGAGAGATCGTTCAACTTTTCCACCTTAATATATATAAACCTATTAACTAATCGTTATTTTTCCGAAATAGACTCACCGGTATAACCCATGCCATTGCCGCCATGTCGTTCCCTCCACCACTTCTTGATGGATGGAAGCGCACCGATGACAGCTTGACCGATGCCATAGAAAAATATCAAGGCGCCAATACCTGCCAAGAAATCTGCATCCCAGATAAAGAACATGACTCCAAGGCCTGCACCAAGGAAAGCATTGCGAAGACCACGTTTCTGCAGATACTCATCACTCTGCTTGTCTATCGGACGAGCACCCTCCGGGATATTGATGCCCTTTTCCATCGCCATCTCAGCCAACCTGACATGATCGTTGTGGCGACGATAGAGGTAACGCACAATAAGAAATATGATAATGATCGGGGCTAAGAAAAACAGGAGTCCCAACAGCACACACAAGATGATGATAAATATCAATGTTCCCGACCCAAAGACCGTTCCCAAGAAGTCGAACGGGTCATCATAATTGCCCAAACTATACTTGGAATGATAACTCGCATTGTCATCCTCATCCATATCCACTGCCGAAGAATCCACATCGGTCGTGTCGGAATATGCCTCTATGGCATCTGTCTGCGCATTATCCTCCGCTTGTTGGGCAGCGGAATTCTTATCCACTTGCTGCGTAGCAGGAGTATAACGATGCTTTGGGGCAGAAGAAGCCCAATTCACTTGGGCAGTTCCCATGCTCAAGATGAGCGTCAATGTCAATATTGCCTTCTTCATATCTATCACTTTTTATTCATTTAGGATATTATTTTAATTATTTTCTATGGCTTAGACGCATCTTCTGCCATTTTAGTTGCAAAGAAACAAAATATTTTTTAATTTTGCAAAGGATTTGGGCAGCAAATGCACGTACACCTTATTATATACAGGGATACCAAGCTGCTTGTCACAACTTGTAAAATGATAAATCAAACGGAAATGGAATTACCTAAAGAGTTTACCACATACACGAAAGAGTTAATGGGCGACGAACTTTACACCAAGTTTCTCGCTGGCATGAAACAAGAACCGCCAACGAGCATCCGCCTGAACCCATTCAAATGTCCGTCGAACGCCCACCTCGCGGAAGCCGGAGAATGCCAACCCGTGCCTTGGTGTCCTGCCACTGGCAGATACCTCAGCCAAAGGCGCAACTTCACTTTCGACCCATTGTTGCATGCAGGTCTATATTACGTACAAGAGGCATCGTCCATGTTGGTCGATAAGGTCATCCGTCAATATATCCACCAACCCGTAAGGATGCTCGACCTTTGTGCCGCTCCAGGCGGAAAATCAACAGCTCTGAGAGCATCCTTACCTCAAGGTAGCTTGCTCTTTAGCAATGAACCGATGCGCACCCGTTCACAGATTCTCGCAGAGAACCTGCAAAAGTTCGGCCATCCAGACATCATCGTCACCAATAGCTACCCTCGTGACTACAAGAAATCCAAGTTGCAGTTTGACGTCATCCTCACCGACGTACCTTGCTCTGGCGAAGGTATGTTCCGCAAAGACGAAGGAGCCATCAAGGAATGGAGCACCCAGAACGTAACCAACTGTTGGCAACTACAGAGAGAAATCGTAAGCGACATATGGAACTGCCTGAAACCTGGCGGCATCCTCATCTACTCCACTTGTACTTTCAATGCCCACGAAGATGAGGAGAACGTAGATTGGATCAAGGACAACTTGGGCGCAGAGTTGCTACCACTCGATATCGAACCGTCGTGGAACATCACAGGCAGTCTCACCAATGACGATCCTATGTATCATTTCATCCCCGGAGTCAGCAAAGGAGAAGGTTTGTTTCTTGCCGTCTTGCGCAAAGATGGCATTCCTGAAAATGGCGATGCCAAGAAAGGCAAAGACAAAAGAGGCAAGAAAGAAAAGAACAACAAGGTCAAGAATGCCATGGCCATACCTACCGACTGGCTGACCAATGACCGCGAATGGAGTTTTCAAAACACCGAAAACAGCATATTCGCTATAGAAAATCAATGGAAATCCGTGTTAGACGAGGCACAGAAGACACTCACGGTGATTCATGCGGGCATCAAGATAGCCTACGTGAAAGGCAAGGACGTGATACCCGATCAGTCGCTGGCTTTATCGACAGACCTGAACAAGGAGAAGTTTCCACGAGTGGAACTTTCCTACGAAGACGCCATCCAGTATCTTCGCAAGGAAGCCATCGCTCTCCCTACAGATACCCCAAGAGGATATGTATTGGTAACTTACAGGAACGTTCCACTAGGTTGGATGAAGAACATCGGCAACAGGGCAAACAACCTGTACCCACAAGAATGGAAAATAAAGAGCAGTCACATCCCAGAAGGCAACAACAATATCATAGAATGGTAATCAACCTCATCGCATGCATCGACAGAAATGGCGGTATCGGATACCAAAACCGCCTACTCTTCCACATCAAGAAAGATATGGAAAGATTTCGTTTGCTCACCACGGGGCACACCATCGTCATGGGAAGAAAGACATACGACTCACTGCCCAACGGTGCCTTGCCCAACAGGAGAAACATCGTCATCAGCAAGCAAGACATCCACCTAGCAGGCTGCGAGGTTTATCACTCAGTGGAGGAAGCCTTGCTAGTTTGCCAAGAGGAAGAAGTATTTATCATCGGCGGTGCCAGCATCTATGAGCAAACCCTCAAACTAGCCCAGCGGCTTTACCTTACCATCGTTGACCAAACAGCCGTCAACGTAGATGCAACATTCCCATCATTTGACAAGGAAGAGTGGAAAATCAGTTCTGAAGAGGTATATACCGAAGAGGGAAAGACTGGAAAAGCCTCTTTTAGATACACCTTTGCAATCTTGGAAAAACAAGTCAATATGTCAAGAAATGACACTTTCCGAGGTGGCTGAATCGTACAAGACAGAGCGTACAAACCGTTTAAACACGCATAAAAAGAGATATTCCACCCACAAAAACCAATTATTCCCCCCACAAAATGTAACTTTCTTGTAACTTTGCAATGTAATTAAAACAAAGGCGTTGGGAAACGCCAAGAATCATCTTTTACTTATACATAATATATTAGAGAATATATGAAAAAAGCCAGTCTAATCTTTTAGGCTGGCTTTTTCGTGTCCATACGATAATCATTAATTGACAGCAGCATCGTCTGCCTCGTCATCGTCATCCTCCATGTCTGCGAGAGGCAACTGCCGATTGATAGCGGCATTGAACGAGATGATGGTCTCACTACGAGACAAGCCCAGCGGCTGCAACTTATCGTGAATAATCTGGAGAAGATGATGATTGTTGCTGGCATAGATTTTGATGAACATATCAAAGCCTCCAGTCGTATAATGACATTCCACCACCTCAGGAATCCTCTTCAACTCAGCGACCACTTTGTCGAAGTTCTCTGGATTTTTCAGATACAAGCCTACGTAAGCACAGGTCTCATAGCCTATCTTTTCCGGGTCGATGATAAACTGGGAGCCTTTGATGATGCCTAAGTTGGTAAGCTTAGCCACACGCTGATGAATGGCAGCTCCACTTACATTGCAAGCGCGCGCCACCTCCAAAAAAGGAATACGAGCATCCTGAGATATCAACTTCAGGATCTGTCTATCCAATGAATCTAGTATTTGTTTTGACATAACAATTATAATTTACTTGCAAAGTTAGCACAAATATCTAATATTTGCAACTATTTCAGTAAATTTAATTATAAATTTATATTATTTACCGTTTTTCTGATGCTGAATAATTGACACGTAGTGCCTTTGCCTGCCGCAAAGCTAGCTTCACATCGGCTATAATCCCCATTTTTGTGCCCTTGTCAGCCTTGATAGACACCGTCATCTGCCGTTGGTCTTCGGCCGACATCCTCTTTTTCTCCGCTATCAGATAATCCGTCACCTCCGCAGGGGTAGCATACTTGTCATTGAGCTGTACCAGCGTGGTATCGGCAACCACTTTGCCAGTCGTGACAGATACAGGCTTACCTATATAGATATAGCTAACAGCCGACTTCTTGGTCAGGCGAGTCAACTCCTTGCCTTGTGGCACTTGATATTTCACTTTCAAGGTTACTTGGCGCATGTGCGTTACTATCATAAAGAAGAACAGCACGCTGAATATCAAGTCTGGCAAAGAAGAGGTGTTCAGTCCCGGCACCTCACGAGACTTACGGCGAAACATCATACTCATTGCCCACCTCCTTTCGCATTGGTATACGACTCTGTAATCCGTTGTGGACAAGCCTTATGCACCTTTTCCTTTTGGGTAGAGTCCAGCGAGGAATATGCCTTGCCAAAATGCTTTCGAGCATACTCATCCCAAAGTTGACTGTACGCCATCATGATTTGGTTTTGCATCTGAAAATACAAATCATAATTGGCGTCACGGTCGCTTTCTATCGAAATCAAGTGGCGCGAACCCAACCGATGCACAAACTTCACAACCTCCCCTTGCAATTTTCCCACCGGAACAGGCTTTTCGTTCAAAAGCAACTGATTGTCGGCAGTCACATACAAAGTCATCAACGTGGCTTTATCCACAACCGTAGGTTGTTGTTCCATCTTCTGGGATTCTGGCGAAGGAAGCATACGGAAAAGTCCCTTGTCAACATCCATCGAGGTGGTGACAAGAAAGAATATCAACAGCATGAAAGAAATGTCTGCCGTCGATGCGGTATTCAACCCTGGGACTTCACGTTTTTTCCTTCGAATAATCATTTCTTTTCCTTTCTAATATAACGAGTGGCACCAAAAGCCACGGCAACGAAAGCACCCAAAAGGAGCACCAACGAAGTGTAAACCAACATATCGGAAAATTTCAACCACATCCAATCGGTGAAGTCACTTCCATTGACAATGATGGGATCAGAAGACCCTACCCCAAAGGTGATGACAAGCAGCAAGACCAGGGTTCCCCAAACGCACCGTGCAATCTTCGTCTCTGGAATCTGCTTGACATCCGTTTTCCCCACATAGGCAGCCTTGCGGCGGCTAACCACGAAAGAGCCGACTGCCAAGACAAAAGCTACGAGGAGCAAGGCACACATCAAGACAATCAAGGCATTGGTAAACAGAGGGGCATTGAAATCCGGGTTCTCCTCGAACGGCATGTCATACCCCACCAAGAAGAACAATCCGAAGACCACCACCGACAACCCTATCAACAGATAAAAGATGCGACGTGAAATCTTTTCGGAAGACCAAGACTTTACATTACTTATTTTCATCCTTAAACTTAGCTATAATGTCCATCAGAGAAATGGCCGACTCTTCCATCTGACTTGTGATATGCTCTATCTTAGAAAGAATATAATTATAAAACAACTGCAAGACGAGAGCCACAATGATGCCAAAGATGGTGGTTATCAAGGCCACTTTCATACCGGAAGCCACTATCGTCGGGCTGATGTCGCCAGCCTGCTGTATCTGGTCGAAAGCCATCACCATACCGATGACCGTACCCAAGAATCCCAAGGACGGAGCCATGGCGATAAAAAGGGTAATCCAGGAGCAACCTTTCTCCAGGTTAGCAGCCTGTACAGATCCATAATTGGAAACGGTGCGCTCGATGTCCTCCATCTTATCCTTGACACGCATCAAACCTTGATAGCAGATCGAAGCCACAGGGCCACGGGTATTGCGACACAAGTTCTTGGCAGCTTCCACATCCCCCTCGGCCATCTTCTTGTCAATGTCAACCATCAACTGCTTGGCGTTGATTTCCGAAAGACTCAAATAGATGATTCGCTCGATGCAAAAAGCCAAGCCGATGACAAGGGCAATGGCGACAAGCGACATAAACCCTGCATTTCCCTCAATAAACTTTGTTTTAAGAGCTTGGTGGAATCCCAAAGATTCTTCTTGCGCCACCATTGGCAAAGAAGAACATATCATGAATAACAATATTGCGAAACGCGCAATAAAACTATTTTTCTTCATATACCTTATCATATAATAAGCGGAGAGAGGGGGATTCGAACCCCCGAACCGGTTTTGCCGGTTACACGCTTTCCAGGCGTGCCTCTTCAGCCACTCGAGCACCTCTCCCTTAGTTTCTAAGCCTTTTACCGCTTTCGGTTTGCAAAGGTATTGCTTTTCGGGCGAAATACCATAAGAAACGGCTTCTTTTTATATTTCTTTAACCCTACGCCCGAAAATACGATTTACATTTCCGTTGGTAGCCCGGGCCAATTCTTCCACGCTCACTTGGTATGCCTGCGCCAAAGTCTTCAACACCTCAACGACGAAAGCACTCTCGTTTCTCTTGCCACGATAAGGCACAGGAGCCATATAAGGACTATCGGTCTCCAGTACCAATCTGTCCAAAGGCACCACAGCGGGAAGGTCTTCACGCAGATGACTGCTCTTAAAGGTAGAGACACCTCCCACGCCCAAGACAAACTTGTCGAAGCCCAACAGTTCCTCCGCCTCCTTTTGGTTGCCCGTAAAACAATGGAACACGCCACCAGGAAGTTCTTTCTCATACTGACGCAAGAGATGAACCATCTCATTCTGACCTTTCCGACAATGAATCATCAAGGGCAACCGAGTATCTATCGACCACCTCACCTGTTCCTCGAAAGCCTCCAACTGTTCATGCTCAAACTCCCGACTCCAATAATAATCCAAGCCGACCTCGCCAACGGCGATAAAATCTGCAACATTTACATTCCCGGCCTCATCCGTAGAGGTATGTTGGTCAAGTATCTCTTTCAAGGCAGCCAACTGTTGTTTCCAATCCTCTTTCACCTCTTCAGGATGCAAGCCTATCATCGGATAAGCATAGCCGGCATACTGGCGACTCAGTTCCAGAACGGCATGCGTCGTTTTCAAGTCGATGGCTGGCAGAAAGACTGCCGACACACCGGCAGCCTTGGCACGTTCGAAGACCTCTCGACGGTCTTCATTAAATTCCTCACCATCCAGATGAGTATGCGTATCTATCACATTCATAACATATCCATTTACACCTTAGTTAATATATATGAGGTTCATGACGGCGATAATAATAGACTATTCCGTATTCACGACAATGCTTGAAACGAGTCTCGGGAGGTTCGCTTTCAAAATGTTTCTCTATCTGATTCCATAAGTCCAAGATGACTTCATCCACCTGCGGGCGCAATTGCTGGAGTTTTTCCAACGACAAATTGGCTTTTGCCACAAGGGCACGCTGCTTCTCGATGACATCCCGATAAATGTCATAATGCGTGCCAACCATGCCGATGGAAGGATTATAGATAGGTCTGCCACCTTGCTTCAAGCGTTTTTTCTCTCCCTCTATCGCCTTTTGCCCCCAGTCGAGCAATCCATCTACCGTCTTGAGATTGGGAATCGGCGAGACACTCGGCTCCAAGCCATAAAGCTCCAGAAGCTGGTGTTTGATTTCCCCTCGTTCTACAGCAAGGAGCAACACCTGGAAGAAATGGCTCACATACATGTAAGCATTCCGTTGCAGTTTGTCAATCTTGCTTGTATAACGACTCTGCGCCTTCAAGTTCACCTTGTATTGCTCATACGCCGTGAGCAACTTGTCGTATGCAGGTTGAGCCTGGTTGATAGTTTTCCAATCTATGAACCGGTCTCTCACCGTATAAATGTCACTGTTGCCCAACAGCGTCTTCAAGGCTTTCAATCTTGCCGCATCCGTCTTTGGTAGTCTTCTATATGGCATTTCTTATGAAATCAAGATTGGCGTTTCATCATCTTCTGTGCATACTTTCTCAATTCCTCCTTACGTTCTTCCGAGACATTGACTGCATCCAGGTACTTTCCACTTTGCTCAAAATAATAAGCTATCTTGTCTTGTGCCATTCGGTCGATGCCTATCTCATTGTAAAGGCGTGTCACGGCAGCCACTTTCTCCTTTCTGTCAAAGTCGGTGGCATTCACCCAAGTTTGCAATTCCTTGCGCTGTTCCTCATTGGCTTGGTTGAAAGCATTGATAAGCATGTAGGTTTTCTTGTTGGAAGTGATATCACCACCTATCTCCTTACCAAAGACCGTAGGGTCGCCATAAACATCCAGGTAGTCGTCCTGTAGCTGGAAAGCCAAACCGATTTGTTCGCCAAACTTATACAGGTTGTCTGCGTCTTCCTCGCTTGCATCGGCGAGAATCGCACCGATCTTCAAGGCGCAAGCCAACAACACACTGGTCTTCAGGCGAATCATCTCGACATACTCCTCTTCCCTCACGTCATCACGAGTCTCGAACTCCATGTCATACTGCTGGCCCTCGCCGATTTCCAACGCCGTCGTAGTAAACAGGCGGAGCACTTTCCCCAAATGCTTGGCATCACACTGAGCCATTCGCTCGTATGCCAACACCAACATAGAATCGCCAGAAAGGATAGCCGTATTGGCATCCCATTTTTTATGCACCGTCAAGTGCCCACGCCGCATATCGGCATTGTCCATCAAGTCGTCATGCAGCAGAGTATAATTATGGTAAGTCTCCAGGGCGATGGCATTCATCAAGATCTTCTCGGGATTTTCCTTAAAAAGATTATATGCCATGAGCATCAAGGTAGGACGGATGCGCTTGCCACCCATAGAAAGAACATATTGGATAGGTTCGTAAAGCGACGTTGGCTTCCGGTCATACGACAGATGAGCCAAGAACTCATTCACCATACTTAATATTTCATCAGCAGTCTTCATTTTAATTTATGATTTATAGTTTATAATTTACAATTGGAACACGACAGGCACCGCTATCATGGTTCGGCAAACCTTATTCTTGTCCAAGCCAGGTTTCCATTTAGGCATCATCTTCATCACCCGCATCGCCTCCCTGTCCAAGATAGGGTCGGCCGACTTGCTCACCTTCACGTCACTGACACTTCCGTCCTTGTTGACGATAAAGGAACAAACGACAGTACCCTGTATCTTAGCTTGTTGGGCAGTAGCAGGATATTTCAGGTTTTTGGTCAGCCACTGCATGAACATCGACCATCCACCGGGAAAGACTGGAATCTGCTGGACTACCGTGAAATTAATCGGAGCCTCGGCCATGGCAGCCGAATTAGAATGGTCCACCGCCGTTTCCGGCGCAGCCTCTTTCACTTGCGAGCCATCCACCTCTCCTTGTCCATCACCAATCACCAGTTCGCTTGTCGTCGCATTGATCTTTTGAGGTGTCTCCTCCACCTTTTCCGCTGCCTTCACCTCTTGCGTAATCGACTTAGACACGGGAGCCGACGGAGCCTCGGCGGACACCATGTCCTTTTGCTCAGTAGGAGCAGACAGAGCCAAGTCTTGCGCCAAGTCCTCAAATTGCTCGGCATCCCAATCAGAGCTTTGCGAATTGTCATGATACTGCAAGCCGACAAAGATGAAAGAAAAGGCAAAGATAAGTCCAAGCAGGAAAAACGTAACCCGCTTGTTCTCCAACGATGCACTGTTAGACTTCTTTATTTCCACTTTATAATCTCCTATTTTGCAGTTATGCACTACAATATTTGAATGCTAGCTTCGTTATTTATACGAAATCATTGCAAATTTACTTCTTATTATTGAAAAAAGGTGTATCTTTGCAAAATAATTAGAGAATTTAAATGAAAAAAGTTGTTTTTTTCGCTCTATTGACGCTTTTCGCTACAAAAATGCACGCTCAAGAGAGCCAAACTGGATATAATTTTCTCCGCTTGCCTGTCAGCGCCCATGCCGCTGCCTTAGGTGGAGACAACATCACCTTGATCGAAGATGACGAGGCTCTGATTTTCCACAATCCAGCTCTGCTTGCATCGGTCGGCGACAAGACCGTCAATCTCAATTACATGAACTACATGTCGGGGGCCAACACTGCCTCGGCATCCTTCAACCGCATCGTCAAGGAGAAAGCCTCGTGGGCTGTCTCCGCTCAATATGTGGATTATGGCAAGATGAAGGAAACGGATGCGAACAATACGATTCTGGGGGAGTTTTCCGCCAAGGACATCGCCGTAGCCGGTTACTTTTCCTATATGCTGGGCGACAGAATCGTGGGTGGTATCACGGCTAAGTTCATCACCTCCTATATCGGCGGCTACAACTCCATGGGCGTGGGTGTCGATTTGGGTCTCAACTACTATGACCCAGACCACGAGTGGTCGGTCTCGGCGGTGGCAAAGAACCTAGGCGGCCAGCTGAAAGCCTACAACGAAGAATACGACAAGATGCCCATCGACGTACAAGTCGGAGTGAGCAAACGCCTCGGCAACAGTCCTATCAGACTTTCCGCCACCCTTGTGAATCTCAACAACTGGGACACAGGCTTCATCAAACACGCCGTTGTCGGTGCCGACATTCTGTTGTCGGAAAGCATCTGGCTAGGTTGTGGCTACAACTTCCGGAGAGCCAGCGAAATGAAGATTGACGGCAACGACGAGGAGAAAGGCAGCAGCCATGGTGCGGGTCTGTCCTTGGGCGGAGGTATCAACCTGGAGAGATTTCACATCAATGTGGCATACGGCAAATACCACGTCAGCAGCAGTAGCCTCATCATCAACCTGGCATACAGCCTATAACAAAGATTTAAAACAAAACATCATAAAAAATGAAAAAGATTACGATAGCAATAGATGGTTACTCATCATGCGGTAAAAGTACTATGGCAAAAGACCTGGCCAAGGAAGTCGGTTACATATATGTAGATACAGGAGCCATGTATCGTTCCGTAACCCTCTATGCTCTCCGCCACCATCTGTTCAACGAGGACGGTTCGGTCAAGACTGAGGAATTGGAGAAGGAGATGGGAAAGATACAGATTAGCTTCAAGCTCAATCCGGCAACAGGTTGCCCGGACTGCTACCTCAACGACGAATTGGTGGAGAAGGAGATCAGAGGACTAGAAGTCTCCAACCATGTCAGTTCTGTGGCAGCCGTCCCCTTTGTCAGAAAGGCTTTGGTGGAACAGCAGCAAAAGATGGGAGAGGCGAAAGGCATCGTGATGGACGGTCGTGACATCGGCACCACGGTTTTCCCTCATGCAGAACTAAAAATCTTCGTCACCGCCAGTTCGCAAGTAAGAGCACAGAGACGTTTCGACGAACTAAACGCCAAGGGAATGCCAGCAGACTTCGACGCCATCCTCAAGAATGTGGAGGAACGTGACTATATCGACACCCATCGTGAAGTCTCACCTCTCAAGCAAGCCAAGGATGCCATCTTGCTAGACAACAGCGAGATGACCATTGCCCAGCAAAAGGAATGGTTGATGGAGCAGTTTAAGCAGGCAACCCAATGCCAATAGACGTTTTTCGGAGATTAAAAATCTGTTAAATGCAATAAGTTTAGCTATAGACATCGAATATTCATTGAAAAGAAATTGGTTTCTATACGACTTTTCTCTATATTTGCAACCAGAAACAACTAGGTAGTAATGATATAGATTATAAATTTTGAGTTAATTACTGTTTTTTGAAGGTGGTGGGTCTTCGGGAGAAGATGTACCACCTGTTTTTATGCCAAGTTTTCAATGATCAGCTCCCGACATTCCTCCATCAGCCATTTCGGCGTACTGGTCGCACCGCAAATCCCCACGGTATCTACCCCCTTGAACCAATCCATGTTGATTTCCTCGGCACTCTCTATCTGATAACTATTGGGATTGACACTATGACATTCCTTGAAAAGCACCTTTCCGTTGGAACTTTTCCTGCCGCTCACAAACAAGATGACATCATGCTTGCTGGCAAAGGAAGCGATGTTGGGCATACGATTCGCCACCTGGCGGCAAATGGTATCAAAGCTCTTAAACTCAGCCCCCTCCACAATATGCTGTTGGCAATACTCGATGATGCGATGAAACTCGTCCAGGCTCTTCGTAGTCTGGGAATAGAGATAGATGTCACGATTGAAATCCAGCTGTTTGACATCCTCAAACTTCTCGATGACGATTGCCTTGCTTTGCGTCTGCCCCACCAGTCCCAACACCTCTGCATGTCCGTTCTTTCCAAAGATAACTATCTGTGCATCGGGATTGTCTGCATATTGCCTCTTGATGCGCCTCTGCAACTGGAGCACGACAGGACAAGTCGCATCTATAATCTCTATGTGATTCTTTTCCGCCAAGGCATAAGTCTCCGGCGGCTCACCATGAGCGCGGAGCAGCACCTTCACACCACGAAGTTCTTTCATCTCCTCATGGTCTATCGTCGTAAGTCCGGCATGGTGCAAGCGTTCCACTTCCATGCCGTTGTGTACGATATCGCCTAGGCAATAGAGTTTCCCTGCCCTTGCCAGTTCCTCTTCAGCTTTTTTGATGGCAGTGGTCACGCCGAAGCAAAAGCCACTGCCATTGTCTATTTCTATCTGCACGATAAATTAAATTATAAATGATAAATCTTTTTTACCCTTTTACTTCCTAGCCTTCGGTTCATTTCACCGTCACGTGAACCACCACTTTCGGCATGTCCGGGTCGTTGGTTATAATCAAGATACGAGGTTTCTTGGAACGCCCGTTCTTCAAGTCTGCCGCCAC
Source organism: Waltera intestinalis (assembly GCA_963628185.1). Lineage (GTDB taxonomy): Bacteria > Bacteroidota > Bacteroidia > Bacteroidales > Bacteroidaceae > Prevotella. The sequence continues at coordinate 32,396 of CAVGEN010000042.1, forward strand.
GGCGGTCACCTTCAACTTGGCTGTCTCGCCCGGCTGAATCTTCGACTTGTTGAGAGAAACCTGCAAACCTACCGTAAACATCTGCATACTACGGATGTCCAATACCGACTTGCCCTCATTGGTTATCAGCACCTCGCCCTTCAACTTTTTCTTTCCCCCGAATGCGCCCAAATCCAGGTTGGCTGTCGAGAGTTTTACCTTTGGAGCAGCCTGTTTTTGGGCAGGAGTCATGTCATCGAAGTCAGGCAAGAGCACCGCCGACACCGTAATCTCCTTGTCCGAAGACACCTTGTCGCCCATTTTTCCGCCCAAATAAACACTCGTCTGATTCAATCCAAAGTCACGCAATTTCTTGGAATCCAACACGATTGCCACCTCACCTGCACGGTGGGGACCCAGACGCGACGGTGACACCTGGGCGGAGAGATAGGCAGGCAAGTGCATTACCACAGGCTCCATCACTTGTTCGGTAGGATTGAATATATGAATGCGCTGCAAAGGACGGTCGCCCTTGTTGACATCGTCGAACTCGATTTCTTGCGCATCCGACTTCAAGTCGCCCAACATACAGTCATAGTTGCCGGAAAAGTCTGTCACTTGTTCCACCACTCTACCTTGCATCGTCAGCATATAAGGATCTCCGGCATTGCTGTAAAGCAACAACTGCTTGAAGAAAGTACCCATCTGCTTGGCATCATAAGTCATCTTGACGGTAAATTCCTCGCCTGCGGCAATGCTTTGGGTAGGATATTCCACAGCGGTACATCCACAACTCTTCTTCACTTGACTGATGAGCAAAGGGCGGTTGCCTTCGTTTTTCAGTTTAAACTCTGTTGTCACGGGCTGGCGAAACAACACCTGACCACAGTCCACCACCTCGTGCGAGGTGGTTATCTTCTGTGCCGAAGCCGACAGTGCCATCAATGAAGACAACATCACCAATCCTAACTTATCATTGATATATTTCATATTCATACTGTTTTAAAATTTGAATCAATACTATTTTTCCATTATTCGTCACTCTCCGACCTGCATCCGATACGCCTCTGCACGCCCTCCAAACTCCGGGCTGTAAGCGCACTGTGCAGAGCAGCTTCCTGCCTGATACTCACCTTGGCGGTCGATGTAGTATTCCGTCTCCACGATGTGCTTACCTTTAGATAAACGATCGAAGTAGAAATTTGTTGTATTGTCCTTTGGAGAAACATAGCATCCCATGCCCCCCTGGTAACCACTCAACGAGTTGACTGGTTCCAGGCATGCTGCCCGCTTATCCACCACCTGCACGAAGTCGTAGTCGCGGTCGGCAGTGATGGTGAGGACCACCTTCACCTTGTCGCCCGCCTTGGCTTCCTTGCCGATTGCCTTGCCGCTCTTGGCCTCCACTATCTTGCGAGACACCTTGATGCCCGACTCGGACGAAGCCACCTCAGACGAAGGTTGGGTGAACTGTGCATAGACTGCCCCCCAGCTCGTACCCTCGTTCTTCTTATCGACCGTGAGAGTCTTTGCCGTTCCCTGCCTACTGGTCTTCACGTAGCCCACTCCTGCGGTAGCCCTAGGCGTCGCCAAAGCCTTGCCGTCCAACTTCAAGTTGGCATTCTCCGCCTCCTTGTCGAGAACATGGCTATTGCCATTCATAAACGCATACACGGCGTTCACGGTATTGACAGGAGTGTCCCACGCCTGGGTGCGCTTACACTGGAGCAGCCAGAGCAGCATGTCATCCACCTTGCCACCCTGTGCCTTGGTAGCCTCGATGGCAGCCACCTGGGTAGGAATCCGATAGTCTCTCCAACTATAGTAAGCCTTGCGAGTATCGTAATAGCGACCCATTTCGGGCTTATAGACAGAATATTCCTGGATGCTCTTGAGATAGTCGGCCGACTGCTGCCTGTAATTGTTCTTGGCGAGAACCACGGCGGCTACAGCCTTGCCATAGATGGTAAACTCCCCATTCTTATCCATCATCTTCCCCAAGAGATAATCCTTGTCGGAAGAAGCGGAGGCATCCAGCTTTTTACTATCCAGAGCGAGGATATAGAGATAGTCCAACGCCTCCTCGCTGGGGCGAAGATTCTTCTTGCCTTTCGCCTCCTCTTTCTTCATCGCCTTCACCTCCTTGGCCGCCTCATTCTGCAAATAGGAGACGGCACGATTGAAGAGCGAGCTGAGTTCTGGCTGAGTGCCAACCATCTCGTTGAGCCGAGCCATCATCTTTGCCACGGCAGTGGTCATATACCTACTGCCCTGCATACCCTTCCACCAAGAGAAGGAGCCATCGCTGTTCTGGAGGGCTTTCAACTTGGATGTCAGCGAAGACAGGCGGTTGTCGTTCTGCGACTCATCGAAATAGGTGGCGAGCCTTGCCTTTTGTTCGCTCTCCTTGTCGGCATCCATCACCCAAGGTGTCTCACTCAGGATGATGCACTTCAGTTCCCGATTCTTCTCCAGATTGCTCATCAGGGAAGTACCCCTGCTGTTATCCGAAGCCGTCTCTTGCTTCCAAAGCTCCACCACCTGCTTGATGACTGGTGAAGACTTCATGATGTGGCGCGCGATGCCGTTGCTATAGATGGCTGCCATCAGGGAGACGGCGTTGTCATCGTTTGCAGGATTGCTGAGGGAAGGCAACGCTTGGATCATCAGCCAACTAGGATTGTTGGTATATTCGACGGTCACCTTGGCTTCATCAATATTCTTACCCTGCTTGCCGTCTTTTCCAGCGAAGAGCGGTGTCAAATCGAAACTCTTCTCGCCCTTCTCCGTCAGCGTGATGGGCAGGGTGTTGGTAACCAGCTCCCGGTTGCCCAATACTGGCAAGTAATGTTGCTCGCCGTCGCTATAGCCATTGCCCGAAGCCACCACCTTATTTATATATATACCTTCCTTGAGTCCTGCTACATCGAAGCTCAATGTAGCCGTGCCGTTGGCATCCACGGTGTATCTCTGTACCTTCTGCCAAACCACCTTGTTGGTCTCCGGGTCGAGTATTTGCATACGGGCATCGCCAGTCACCTTGTTGTCGGAGGTGTTGAACACCCTAGTCACTATAGTAGCCTTGTCGCCATCACGAAGGAATCGAGGCATATTGGGCTGCACCATCACGGTCTTCTGTGCTACGGCCTCGTCCACGATGCTTCCGTAGCGCATCTCCTTGTCATGAGCCAAGCCCATAAACTTCCAGGTGGTGACGCTCTCGGGCAGGGTGAACTTGATGGTCAGATTGCCCTTGCTGTCCGACTCTAAGGCAGGATAGAAGAAGGCCGTCTCGTCCAGGTTCTCACGCACCTGCACTTGGTCGAAGGATTTTTCGGCCTCAACCTCTTCCGTGTCCACCTCCATCGTCTTCAGTAGAGTTTCCTCATGCACCGCTGCGGTAGAAGCCGACTTTGCGTTCATCGTTCCCAATCCTCTTACCTTAATCCCATTGCTCACGGCGGAATGCTTTTCGATGACGGGCGCAGTATAGCGAACAGCCTCAACGATTCTGTCAGCACTCCTCAACTCACTCAATTGCATTGCCTGTATATAAGGACTGTAGCTGAAGTATTTGCCGTCCAGCCTATCCACATCGAGTTCGTTCTCGTCGTAATACTTGGTGGGATAAGTTCCGCCAAAGCCATAGACGCTACGATAGGTTCTGTCGATATTGTTTTTCCAATAGCAGTTGGGCAACGTCTGGGAGAGACCCAGTTGCAGACTCCAGTGGTGCTTGGCGAGATTGTCGAGCGACTTGTCGTAGAGCACACTCATCAACTGCGCCTTGGCAGGCTTGCCGTCGGGAGTAGTGATTTGCAAAGTCCATTCCTCCTTTTGCCCCGGTGCCAAACGATTGCGGAAGGTCTTCCAGGCGAGGTTCAGTTTCTTCTCGGGCAATGGGCGGGCGATGCTCATCATGTTGGTATAGCACTTGCCCTCCTTCACGAAACTATAGTTGACGACGATGCCCGAGGCATATTCCTCCTTATAGGTGAACGGAAGGGTGACAATGCTGTCGCCCAACTCCCAGGCTCCTTTTTCCAATAATTTGTTGCCTGCGATGATGGAATACACGATGTGCGCTCCGTTCTCCGAAGAGCCCACCTGCACATATACAGGCTTGCCGTCGCGAGGGAATACTTTCGCCGTCTGGTAGCTCCAATGGGTGGTATGCTCCACCGGATGCGTATCCTTCATGCTGAACAAGGTAAACTTCTGTTGCAAGGTATCTTGTCCGCAGACAGCCTCCATCTCGTGTACGCCCGACTGGCTCATGGCAAGCGCAACTGGCTTGTTGGCCTCGGCATTCACCCACTCGCCCTTGTCGATGCGATATTTCAAGCCGCTGGCTATCTCCACACCTGCGCTGTTGCGGTAAGAGAAAGTCACGGTCTTCAAGCTATCCGCCTCGATGCGGCTGGGCAGGTCGGAAGAGAAAGCTGTAGGCTTCGTGCCCAAAGGCAAGCTCATCTCGCCTTCATGGCTCTCCCCACTCAGGTCGGTGACGATGGCGGCGACTTCAAAGTTGAAGAAACGACCCTTGCGCATGAAGTCATCCGCATCCATGGCAGACTTAGCCTCCAACGGTATCTCCACGTCGAAGGTTCCATCCTCGCTAGTAGTGCCCTCCCCCTTGAAAACCACCTCATCGCCAGAGCGGTCGCCCCACCACCAGAGTTGGTTTCTGCGAGTCACCTTATATTCCACCTTGGCACCCTGCACAGGCACACCGGCGTAAGTCTTCGCCGAAGCCTTCACCACCACGGTGTCGCCCCAGGCATACTTCTCGTTCACCTTGGGGAAGGTAATCTCGAAGGTAGGCCGCTTGTATTCCTCCACACGGAAATACCCATAGCCCCTGCCTTCGCCACCACCTGCGGTAAGGTGATACCGTCCTGTCAGTCCACCTTGCGGCAACTCGAAATCGACGGAAGCCGTGCCATATTCGTCGGTCTTCGCCGTCTTCTTGGCCACCAGCTTCCAGTTGGCATCCTCTAGTTTGAATTCCACATCCTTGCTTTGGGCAGGCACACTTGCATCCAAGCCTTTCTTCACGTCAAAAACGACGGCCGTGGCATGCACAGTCTGCCCGGGGCGATAGATGGCACGGTCGGCAAACACCTGATACTTTGTTTTAGAATCCTTCCGCTCGTAGTAGCGAGTGCGGGAAAGATAGATATCCCGGGCTGGTGTATATTTGTCATCCGCTGTGGAAATCAACACATTCCCATCCACATTCTTGAAATAAGCCTCGCCATTCCCGTCGGTGGTCAGGCTAGCATGAACCACTCGCTTCGGCTTATCCGTCTTGTAATCATAGTTGTCGCCATAAAGTTCTATCTTTGCCCCTGCGACAGGCTGTCCGACCGTAGCATCCACCACCACGTAGCGATGCCTGTCGTCGGGCAACTGCTGTATCATCACGGCCAGGTTGCTTACATAAAACAACCTGCGCTGAGGGGTGATATCCATATTGTCGGAAGTCACCTCCATGAGATAAGCCCCCAGGGGAAGGTTGCCGCCTATCTCAAACGAATCCGTCACTTCCTCGTAATCGGGATGTCCATAAAACTGCTTGCTGAAATCTTTCTGGTGCAAAGCCGATGTCTTTTTCAAGAGCATCTTGTAGGTAGCCTCGTCGCTCACGTCATAGTCATTGTCGGCAGTGATGTTGACACGAGAGATGTTCATCCTCAAGTTCTGCAGATTGCGCACCTGCAGATGCACCCATTGCTTCTGCCCGGGGCGAATCACCTCGGGCATATCCTTGATGGAGAACATCGGTTCGGTGAGTCTCTTCAGTGCGTTTCTCAGCACGTTCATCCTCGACCATCCGCCCCATCGGTTCAGCGCGTAGTTGATATAGTTTACCTTGTCTGCCACCTTGGCATCGGTGGCACCCTCCATGAAGCGATAGTGCTCCACGGCAAGCTCGCCAGCCTCAGGGATGTCTTGATATACGTGTATCAAGGAGTCGATGGTGTTGAGATATTTCGACTTGCGCACCAGCTTCACGTCCTCCCGCCTGTCCTTTTGCGTGATTTCAAAGTCGCACAGGCAGGCCGCCCCCCGATTGCCCACCTTATCATAATAGGTACGCAATAGCAGGTAAGCCTCCTTGGTGTCCGCCTCAAACCCTATCAGGTGCAACAGGTCGTTGCCGAAGCTGCTGCCGTCCATGCCCTCCAAGGCGAGGGGCACATATTCCGTGGAGATATGCCCTGCGAGAAGTTCGGGGTTTGCCAAGGCTTTCTTGAAGTACTCAGTGCTTCTCTTCTTGTTCACGTCCGACCTGTTGACTCCTCCTTCCTCCTCGGCGGTCACGATGTCAACGCGTTGCTCACGGTAGAGTTTGCCCAGGGCTGCGTTCCACACCGCCCTGAGCACAGGGTCTTGCGCCTTCTGCGCCTGAGCCTCCATACGCTTGATGGCAGGAGCTAGGGAGTCGGGCGTGATGGCATTCCACAGCAATGCCTGTCGCATCTCGGCGGCAAGGAGCTGTCCGTAGTCCTTGGCAGAGGTCGCCTTGCCGATGATTTTCTTCATCACTGCGATTTCGCTCCTGGGCTGGTCCTTCTTTCGGAAGGCATCCGCCTGTTTCCAGAGGTTGTCGTATGTCTGCGCCATCGTCTGCGTCATGGCAGAGACGGCCAAAAGGAAAGTCAATATGTTCCGTTTCATAGGCTTCTATTTTTTACATCCTCTAAACGCTCTTCCACTCCAGCGTGTTCACCTCGTCCTTCAGCGAGAAGTTCATACCCACCTTCACTATCTCCTTGCCCTTCATCCTGAAGGCATCGGCGTAGTGCTTCTCCTCTATCTGGGCCACGGCTTCCTCCACGCTTCCATTGAATTTCAGCTCCATCACATAGACGGTGGTCTTTGTCTCCAGCGAGATGTCGATGCGGCCCTTGGCCGTGTGCTGCTCCACATGGATATCGTAGTCGGTGAGCAGGGCGAAGATGATGTAGAGCGTCTGCTGCCAGTGCCCCTCGCAGTGGGTGTTGTCGCAGTAGGGCACGGCCTCCAGAAAGTCGGCGAGCAGCTGCATGGCACCGTCGGCATCCCGCTCCTCCAGCTTTTGGGAAATGTCGGCTATCACCACCCTGCCCTCGTCGATGTCCGATTTGAGATAACCAGGAAGCAGACTGTCGAACAGCCCCACCTCTATCTCCCTGTTGGGGAAGTCGAGCGTATATACCTTCAGTTTCTTGTCATAGTCCTTGATTGTGAGATACCCGCTCTGGTAAAGCAGCGGTGTCAAAGTAGACATGGTCTCTGTGGCGGCGTCAAAAGAGGCTGCTCTGGCCCTCACCTTGCCCAGTTGCGAGGGCAGCACGCGAAACTCCCTCATCTTGTGGATGAGGTAAGTGGGCGTGCCGGAGCCAAACCAGAAGTCACCCAATTCCTGCTTGGCGAAGCAGTTGAGCAGGCTGTATGGATTGAACACGTCGGGCGAAGGCCATGCGAAATGGTAACCGTCGTAGTGGTCCTTCAGTTCCTGGATGGTCTCCTCGCGGGTCAGTTCCAATCTTTCAGCCAGTTCGTCGATGTCATCGCTCATCTGCGTCAGGAGTTCCTCCTTGGTGATGCCGCAGATGCCGGCATAAGGCTCGTCCATACTCACGTTGGTGATGTTGTTCAGCTCGCTGAAGATGCTGAGCTGCGAGAATTTCGTGATGCCCGTGAGGAAGACAAAGCGCAAGATGGCCTCGTTGCCCTTCAAGGGCGAATAGAAGTTGCACATCGTATTGCGGAGCACTTCGAGCTTCTCCTTCTCGTGCGCCACGTCGAGCAAGGGAGCATCGTATTCGTCGATGAGCACCACCACCTGCTTGCCCGTCTGCCTATATACGGTGTTCATCAAGTCATCCAGGCGGAGGTTGGGGTCTATCTTGTCATTGTGGATGCCAAATTTCCCTTCCTGTTCCTCGATGATGTGGAGCAGGTATCTGTCCAGCTGTTCCTTCTCCATGTGCTTGCCCAGGCTCATGTCGAAGTGGAGCACGGGATATTCCGTCCACTCCTTCTCCAGCTTCCCGATGGCAAGGCCCTCGAAAAGCTCTTTCCTTCCCTCGAAGTAGCTTTGGAAGGTGGATACCAGCAGCGACTTGCCGAAGCGGCGCGGACGGCTCAGGAAGAAATACGTGCCATCGGTATGCGTCATCCGATAGATGTATTCCGTCTTGTCTACATAGAACTTATCCTCCTTGCGGATACGTTCGAACGTCTGTATTCCTATGGGGTATAATTTTCTTGCCATGGTTGCCTGCAGTTTAGAATTGATAATGAAACACTCCTTAATTGAATAATGTCGCAAAGTTACGTTTTTTCCTCGAAACCACCAAGGAAAAGGAAGAAAATATGAAATATCCGCGTCATTGTTTTCCGATAGTTTCGACATTGCCTCCCGAGGAGGGGGGAGGTCTCTCTTCTTATAAGTTTTTAGCCAGCCAGTGCCCCGCCATCACAGCCACCAGTCCGAGGGCGAGGCTACCGAAGAGATAGAGCATCATGAGTGCGTATTGTTTCGCCTCCATCAGCCCCGCCCCTTCGTTCATGAAGGTGGAGAAAGTGGTGAAGCCACCGCAGAACCCCGTGGTGAGCAGCAGTTTGGTGGATGGCGACATCCATCCCCCTCCGTTCCAAGGCAGCCCCGAGAGGAATCCGATGACGAGGCATCCCGTCACGTTCACGGCCATCGTTCCCAGGGGAAAGGCCACTGCCGTCCACGACTGCACCGCCCTGGCCATCCAATACCTCATGCCTCCTCCCAGGAAGCTCCCGATGCCAACCAACAATACTTCTTTCATACTAATTTCATCGATATATGTATCTAACTTTATGGCAAAAAGCAATTGTCATTATGATATTTTAGATACTTCAGGTGCTTATCTTCAAACTTAGTCAAATGCAAGCCATTGGTTAGTCCGATGGTATCCTTATCGAATTTATCCAATAGTCGAGAAAACATAATTTTTCCTTTTGGGTTAAAAGATATGTAGCCCAAGTCGAAAAGCTTATCATAATTGGGCAAGAGCAAGAGCCCATTGTAAGCATCTAAACGTTCATGGTTGTCAGCGTCTCGCCATGGCTTGATATGAGAAGCGACCAACATCCATGTTAATGGACAGCCGCTGATGGAGCAGCCATGCCAATATTCAATCAGCCCCCTACGGAATGAGCCTTGTCCGACTCTTGACTTTACCAAAGCAACTTTTTCTGTTGATGAAATTTGGCTATTTTGTTCTATTTTCTTGATTTCACAAAACACAGAATCTTCCAAGCGTTTATGATAGTCTGATTGTATAAAAGCAAGAAATTTATTCAATCCTGCCCGAAAGTCAGAAAGACTTTTTTTGCTATTATAAACTGTCCGGTCTAGTTGTTTAACTGCTTCTTGCCTTAGAATCTCATCTACTTTTTCTTTTGTCAATGTTTCGTCCAAAAGATAGTCGTGTGACAAGAATTTCATTCTCGTCACATAGTCACTACTCGTTTTTTTTGCAATACCTCCAAAATTTACCATGTAGTGATAGAAATCTGCTTGCAAGTCTATGTATCTCTCGTAATTTGTCATATAACCCTCCTAGATACTTTTCAAAGTTCTATTTTTCCTGAAGCTTCTGGGGCAACATTTTTGCAAATTTACACATATTTTCCCGAATACCCATCATTGCACCTTATTTTTATGGAAGTTTAGCAATGGAAATGGCATGGAAAAGTCTCATCATCGATAAGGTCGTTGGAAGTTAAAGAAGTTATAGACATCGGCTTTCGTGGCTCAAGCCTTTCCTGCTTTCCACACCCAAAAGGCATTGGATCTTAACTTCTGAGCGAAATAATTATAGGATACCCATATTTTTATTCTGCCATTTGTAACTTTTTCGAAATATTTGTTGTATCTTTGTTGTCGAAATGGTGAGCGGTAAGCCAACACAGGATGTCTATCATGCGAAACTATCGCCACCGACTTTCTTGGCCCGGCCTTGAAAGGAGGAGAGTATTAACTAAACTTTGCTAAAGGCTGGCAGAGGAAAAAACATAAAAGATGATAACAAAACTTGCTCTTGAAAAGAACGAAGAAACGTTTACACTCTTGGGAAATTACTTTCCCGGATACAACAAAGACCGCGCCATGTATGGTATCGGGCTAAAAATGAAGAACCGGGAAGATTGCGAGGAATTTGCTGCCAATCTCAGAATCGAGATTGCCAAGGCAAAGAAAGAGAATGTGAAGCTTAAAAGAATGAAGGAAACCTACAATCGTACATTTCCATCCAAAGACAAGAACAGTCTGACCACCCCCCACATCTTGTATAATATGATAAAAAGCACTATTTCTGATACAAAAAAGAATATCATGAAATTCTGCCCGAGGAACACTCGTAGAGCTGCAGGAACTTATACGACACCAACACAAACCCTGGGGGCTTCATATTTGTGCAACCAGGCTCCTTATTCCAATGATATGTATCCCTGGCTATATCCAGATTATATCCAAGAGGTTTTGAACTTGCTAGAAGAATACAACCAAGTAGCTACGGAGAATATACACCTGTGCCAAGATTTGCTGGAAGAGGAAACGCTTATCAGAGAAGATGATGATGCCCTCAGAGAAATAGATGCAGAATGCAGTGCCGAACTTGAAGAATTAGCCTTTGCTTTGGACAAAGTACACATGCTAAACAAGGAGGGGATTACCAAGGAAGACTGGGAACGAAGAAAGAAAGAGGCCAAGAGCATGAAAGAGATGAGAAGGCTGCTTTACCACAATATAACTCCTGATGAGTACAAAATAAGAGTTTTCAAAAATGTCGTGATGCAAGGGCTTGCCAACGACTTGACGGAGGAAGAGTCTGCAATTTGGACTAAGGAGGAAGATTATGACTTTGTCAAGTTCAATGTTCGCCCTGCCATAGAGGGTATGAGTAAGAAAGCCGACTTGCCCAACCATAAGAAACGAAATGCTGAAGGGCAGACTGTCAAGGCAGAATTCATTGCTTGTTTCATACTTTGGTGTCGTGTCCCAAAGGGTAAGACAAAGGAATTCCTTCTCTATTTGCAAAATGGATTTGCCAATGCCCCACTGCTTCTACCAGGGTACAAGTCTGTAATGGGTGCCGCCAGAAAGCCACTTGCTTCCAACGTCAAACAAGAATATGAGCAGGATTTTGATTCATATTCGCAGAATTAACAATATTTAAGCGTAAAGTTGAGAATATTGAGAGCGTCAATTCCATAAAGAGCAGAATGTTTTGTGTATGGCATTCTGCTCTTTTTTCTTTTAATCAAGTACAGATTCTGAACTTTTCCCATTTATCAGAATTCTCACCAAAAGATTCTCAAAAGTTCAGAATAATCACTCAGTAAATTCTGAACTTTTCCCTTCGAGCAGCATATTTGTATCTAAGGATAACGTTAACGTCATATTATTCGGACTTTTAGCTTTCATTAACACCATCTTTAGTGATTTGGCAGTCTTAACCTTTCCTTGTACATTTGCAGCAGAATTCTAAAATACATCGGAATTCTGCTGCATTCTTTTTATGACAAGATGTAAGCCGGCAGAATAAAACTGAGCACGGTACGATGGCTTGGGCATGAACCACATGAGTTGTCCTGAATGACCCAAGTAGTGCTGGGACAACGCTTTAATACTTAAAAAAATGGAAAAGGTATTGAGCGAATGGTCTCCACAGACCGCACATTTCAGCCTCTTCGCCGCTGGCATCAACAAGGCGGAGAGCCAGAGACCCTACAAGCAGGAGGGCACACTGGAGGACGTGTACCGATGGATGAACTCCATGAAGATGATGCTGCTCACCCAGCGACTGCGCAGCATCACCGACGAGAAGGAGCAGAAGGCCTTCAAGGCCAGCAACCTGCCCTTCGCCACATTCAGCGGCACCTTCTCCTACCGCAACCAGCAGGGACTCATCGACCACTCGGGGCTGCTATGCTTCGACTTCGACCACCTCGGAGGAAAGGAAAACCTCTGGAAGGCAAGGGAGCAGTTGGAGAACGACCCCTACTTCGACACCATGCTGATGTTCACCAGCCCCAGGGGAGACGGAGTGAAATGGGTTACTCACATCGACCTTTCACGCGGACCACACGAGAAATGGTATCGGGCCGTGAGCAACTATCTCCGCCAAACCTACGGACTGGAGGCTGACAAAGCCCCTGCCAACGTGGCTTCGGCCTGCTTCCTCTGCTGGGATGCAGACATGGTAATCAACCCAAGTTTTAATTTGTTTTAAAAAGAATTTTTATGGATAACAGTAATATCAACAAAGCGGATGCCCTGAGCCAGTTCGACCTGGATGCGTTCGCAAGTGACAACAAGGCAAAGAATCAGCCAGAGGCTTTGCACAGTACGGACAAGCCGATCACCCCCACCACCGGGGGGACGACCTTCGAAGAGACTTACCAAGACGTGGAGAGAGCCGTGAACTATCTCACCGAGCGTCACATCGACATCACTACCCCCTATCCAGAATGGAGAGACCTGGGCTTTTCCCTTGCCAATGGACTGGGCGAGAGTGGCAGGGGATTGTTCCACCGGCTGAGTCAGCTCAACCCGGAATACGACCCCAAGGAGTGTGACAGGAAATACACCAATTTCGTGAAGACCAACGACGGGCGCATCCAAATCGGCACCTTCTTCCACAAGGCGCAAGAGGCAGGCTTCGACCTCAGTGAAAACGCCAGGCAGAGAGTGCGCGAGGCTCAGCAGCAGAAGGGCGGAGTTTCCGCCACTTCCGCCACTCCGCCATCCGCCAACAGAATGGAAAATATAGAAAATAATCCCATTTTAGGGGATTTTGAAGATGATACGCCAGTTGGCGGAGTGGCGGAAGTGGCGGAAAAAGGCTATTTTGGCTATACTTTTTCCGACAAGATAAAAGCGGAAGATTTGCCGGGTTTTCTGAAACCCTCCTTCCAGTTCCATCCCGATGTCGTGACAAGGGACAAGATGCTCCTGGGTGTGCTCAATGTGATTTCCGGGCTGATGGGCGGCACCAATGGCACTGTAGATGCCCCCAGCGGCATCTACGGCAAATATAACTACCACGTGGTCTATGCCCCCGTCTATACCCTCATGTATGGTTCTGCTGCCACTCGCAAGGGCGACCTGCTCTTCAGCAAGTTGCTGGTGCGCCCCGTGAGAATGGAGATGCGCCGTGAGTACGAGGCTGCCAAAGCCAAGTATGACGAGGAGCTTGCCGCCTATGAGGCTCAGGGCAAGGGGAGGAACAAGGCCGAGCGTGGTCCCGCCCCCAAGGAGCCGCACTACACCGACCCCTTCTTGCCAGGCAACAGTTCGTCGTCCGCCGAATATCGGGCCATGGATGCCAACGGAGGCTGGGGAATCATCTTTGAGACTGAGGCCGACACAATATCCAACATGCTTACCACCGACTTTGGCGACATCTCCGACCTCTGGCGCAAGGCGTATCACCATGAGCCGGTTTCGATGAGCCGCGTGAGCGAGAAGCTCCACATCGACATCGAGAATCCCCGCCTCGCCATCTTCATCACCTGTACGCCCGGACAGATTCCTGCCCTCTTCCCCTCGTTCGAGAACGGACTGGGCAGCAGATTCCAGTTCTACAGTCTGCCCGATGACAAGTTGGAGTTCATGGATGTGTTCGCCCAGTCAGACAACAGTCTGGAGGATGTTTACAGGCAGATGGGCGAAGAGCTGCTCCCCCTCTATCATGCGCTGAAGGAGAGAAAGGGCAACCCCATCCAGTTTGTCTTGAGCAAGGCCCAGCAGCAGGAGTTCCGTTCCACATTCCAGAAGGTGCTTGTCGAGAAGTTCCACATGTTGGGCGGTGGCATCAACGCCTTCGTCTATCGCACGGCTCTCACCCATTTCCGCTATGCGATGGTACTGACAGCCTTGCGCCGCCTGTCTGAGTGGAACAAGGTGGACGACCTCTTCCCTGAGGACGAGAGAGCCCTGGTGTGCGACGACCGCGACTTCCATACTGCCATGCAGATTGTAGGCTGCCTCATCAACCACACTGCCCGCGTCTATGCCGTGCTGGCCAAGGAGAACGACAATCCCTTTGCCAACCGGGGCTTGAACATCAAGCCCAACGAGCTGAGCGTCTACAAGGCACTTCCAGAAGGCGAGTTCCGCACTTCAGACTTCCTGAGAGTGGCCCAGGAGAAAAACATCAAGAAGCGCACTGCTGAGAGAATGCTCGGAACCATGTGCCACGATTATGGCATCATCAAACCGGCTGATCGCCAAGGAGTGTACTGGAAGCCTTCAGACCCGATGGTGTAAGCGTTTGGGGCCAAGCCCGTAAGTATCATACTTAGCCCCCGCAAGGATGATACTTACGCATCAAAAGCCCCATACTTTTTTCAAAATTTTAAAAATCGAAAGATATGAAAATTTTCAAGATCAAGGCATACGGCAAGTCGGAGCTTGCCCAGCTATACTTCCCGGACGCAAACTCCCCCCACACGGCAGTAAACCATCTCATGTCGTGGATTCACCGCAGCCCAAAGCTGACGGCGGAGCTGGAGAAGATGGGGTACAAGAAGTCGGCCAAGTACTTCACCCCGAGAGAGGTGGCACTGGTGGTGGAACTCCTGGGGGAGCCATAGCCGAAAAAAGGGCTTTCTTTTAGGAGAACGAAGGTTTTCTAAAAAGAAAGTCCTTATATCGTACGCTATCTCACGCAACGTACGGTATCGTACAGGCGACGATAAAAAAAGTGGTATCTTTGCAATGTAATCCAAAGAGGGTTATGCGACGAAGTTTTTCTCTCAAGGCGACCGGTTCTCCGCATGAGGGCAGGTCAAGAAAGAGGAAGCGGAGTCGGCAGTAGTTCTTTTAAATTTTGTAAAGTTATGATCAAGTATGTTGTAAAGCAGAACAAGAACGACCGAAGCCTTGCCTTCGGCAAGTGGTACGCATTCCCGGTGGTGGAGGAGACGATAGCTCTCTCCGACCTCGCCAAGCACATGGAGGAGCACAACACGGGATTCTCAGAGGCCATGTGCCTCGGGATGATGACCGCCATGGTGAAGTGCATCAAGGAGCAGCTCCTGGCCGGCAAGAACGTGAAGATCGACAACCTCGCCATCTTCTCCGTGGGCATCCGAAACAAGGAGGGAGCCAACACCGAGGCAGAGTTCACCGTGGCCAACAACATCGCAGGCGTGAAGCTCCGCGCCCGTGCCACCGGAACCCTGAGCAACGCCAACCTCAACACCGCTGCAAACATAAAGAAGGCCAGCAGCATAGTGGGCGGCACCTCAGGCTCTACCACTGAAGACGAAGACAACACCCCTGGCGGTGACGACACGCCAAGCAGCGACAACACCCCTAGCGGTGGTACTTCTTCAGGAGATACCACTTCGGGTGGCGGAAGCACCTCAGGATCCACCGACGGCGAAGACACTTCCGTAGAGGTGTAGCAACCACGACGGTGGGCTGAAAAACTGACCATCCCCTTGTCCGAGACGATGCTTGGACGAGGGGATTTTTTTGCAGCCTTTTACGCAAACATCGCCACCCTACCCCTTCCTGCAGGTGCATCTTATGTTAACCATCAAGATGCCCCGATGCCATCATGGCACTGCGTTTTTTCAAGGAAGACTATCCCGAGCTTCACGTCATCGCCGCAGGTTCGCTCCTAGAGTTCACTCTCCAAGAACTCCCCACGTTCGGAGTAGGAAGAATCCATTCGCTCTTCATGTATCCCATGACGTTTGATGAATTTCTATACGCCAACCATGAGGAGTCTCTCCTGTCCATACGAAACCAAGCAGACAGAATGCCGGCATCGGGGCGTTTATCCTATCATTTCACCTCCCTCACGTAGCATCTCCTGCGCTTCACGAGCTGGGGATTGAGTGTTTTCCACTGCGAGAGTTCCCTCGCGTTGTCCTCCAACTGCGGACCCGTCTCGGCCCAGGTATAGCCCAACTTTTGATAGACAGGAATCAAGTCGGCGAAGAAGAGGGCGTTCACACCCCGTCCCTGATAGTCGGGATGCACGCCGATGAGCAGCATCTCCACCTTCTCCTCGTGCTTCCACTTCAAGGCCTTCAGCAGATGATACCAACCAAGGGGGAAGAGCTTGCCATGGGTTTTACGCAAGGCGTTCGAGAGACTGCCCATCGTCACGGCAACTCCCACGATACTACCCTTGGAGTCTTCTACGACCGACAACATCCGCATGTCTATCAACGGCACATAGCGTTTCACGAAATTGTCGATCTGAGAGTCGGTAAATTCGGTATATCCGAAGAGCGGCGCATAAGCCTGGTTGAGCAAGTCGAAGATTTTCTTGCCATATCCCTGCTTGCAAATCTCCTTGGCGGTGGGCTTCTTCAGCTTCAGGCCAAACGTTTTTTGGGCATACTGAGCCACACGGGCATATTTCTGGGGCATACCGTCGGGCACATCCACGCGTATCTGCACCCAATCGACCTCCTTGCTGAACCCAAGGGCTTCCATGTGGCGAGGATAGTAAGGGGGATTGTAGATGGTCACCATCGAGCCTGGCTGGTCGAAGTCCTCCACGAGCATACCCTCCTTGTCGAAGTCGAATATACCGAGAGGCCCCTGTATATGGGTCATACCGCGCTCCTTGCCCCACTCCGCCACAGCGTCGACCAGAGCCTTGGAAACCTGCATGTCATCGACAAACTCGATGAGTCCGAAGCGCACATTGCTCGTTTTCCATTTCTCGTTGGCACGGCGGTTGATGATGCCAGCCACGCGCCCCACGCATCGTCCCGCTTCATCATAAGCCACAAAAGCCTGGATTTCGGAATAGTCCAATCCTGCGTTCTTCTGCGGATCGAAGGTATCACGGATGTCGGAGTCCAAGTCTGGCACATACTGTGGGCAATCCTCATACAGTCGATGGGGCAGCCGCACGAAATCATCCATCATACGCTTGTTGATCACCTTGTTATTAGCTATAAGCTTATTTACTATAATTTTACCCATTTGTTTCCCATTTTGATGCAAAATTATAACTTTTTTGCCGAAAACAAGTGTTCTATTTCACTTTCTTTTTTCATTTCAAGAAAAATATCGTAAAAAGTCAAGTTTTCAGCCCTTTTTGAACAGAGAAAAGCACACAAGATTCATTTTTAATACACACAATGTTAATTATTACATTATACACACCTATTAAGAGCCATTATACCAGATAAAATCACTATCTTTGCAGCAAATTTAGCAAAACATGATGAAAAGAGCGCATATCATCTTATTACTGCTTGCCTTCTGCATAAGGACAATGGCAGCCGACTACATCACCAAGCCCTTCAACTTCGACTTGCCCAATCTGCGCATCTACAACCTCATCAAATGGCGGCACGCCACCCCGATAGGTCAGAAGATAGAGTCCGAAATAAAGCAGGTGGAAGTGACTTCGGCGGGCGGACAGGGAGACGAGGAAGCCGAAGAAGAGTAATTATAATTAAAAACGAACAAAGAAAAATGAAGAAACTATTATATTTCGTGGCCATTCTTTTCGCCACATCAATCGTTACGACAACCACCAGTTGCAAGTTTGCCCCCAACCAAGACGACGGCGACACCGTAGCCGCCAGCGTGTTCTATCCCATGGACACGACCACCGCCCACGGCAAGAAGCTGAACAAGAACACCTCTGCCCCCAAAAACATCATAGACAGTGTAGGGATGTATTATGTGGGCAGCGGCTCCACCAAGGACAGAATCCAGCTCGTCTCCTACCCTTCCCGCCGCGACACTTTATTATACAGTAAGACCAGGCACGTGAAGGTGAAGGGCAATGCCGACATCGACCACGTGGTGAAGGTGGATTTCTACCTCTTGAATGGCAAAGACTCGCTCGTGAAGTATGTGGAGGAAGTGGATATATCTCAGAATTGACCGTTGATGTGATAAACGATGGTGAACTGACTGTTTAATAGCCAAGCGACTTCATCCACTTGTTTACCGTTGACAGATCGTTACGAGTTTCGTGTCCGTAGATACTAAACGCTTCCTTAAAGGT
>CAVGEN010000043.1:0-19025 GCA_963628185.1 Waltera intestinalis
TATTTCAGTGGGATAACTGCCCTTTTATACTTTGTTTTTCTCACGATAGTCGCTTGGTATCACGCCCATTTCCTTCTTGAATACCTTGGAGAAGTACTTAGGGTCGCTGAATCCGACGGCAAAGGCGATGTTGGTGAGCGTCTCGTTGGTATTCTTCAATTTCTCGATAGCCTTCATGATGCGGAGGTGGCGCACGAAGTCGATAGGAGTCATGCCCACGGCGTTTTTGATTTTGCCATAGAGCACGCTGCGGCTCATGCCCATCGCCATGGCGATATCGTCTATCTTCATGTCGGGGTCGGAGATGTTCTCGATGATAAACTTAGTTACCTTCTTGATGGTCTCATCTTGCATACTGATCGTAGAGTTGCCCGCCACGAGTTGGTCTTCTTTCTTTTCCTTCGGATAAACCAGTTTTATGTTTTCCTCGGTGGCATTGGGTTGGAGATGCTTGAGCATTTCCATTTGCAGCTGCTTGCGGTGGTTGATGACGGCCTCGATTCTGCCTTTCAGATAGGTGGCGGAGAATGGTTTGGTCAGATAGCCGTCGATGCCTTCCTCGAAACCTTTGAGATGGTCTTCCACACTCGCCTTTGCCGACAATATAATAATAGGTATATGGGCGATGTTGGCATCCTGCTTGATGTAGTGTACCATGGTGATACCGTCCATGACAGGCATCGTGACATCGGTCAAGATAAAGTCTGGCACATACTTGCGTGCCATCTCCAGACCCTTTCTGCCGTTTTCGGCAAGCAGCACATTGTAGTCGCTCTTCAATATGGCCTCCAGGAAGGTGCGAAGGTCGGCGTTGTCTTCCACGACGAGCATCGTGATGTCTTTCTCGCCCTTGGCAAACTCGTCGGCTGAGTCTGTGACAACTTCTTCAAGATAAGTCTTGGCATTGCTGTCTTCGATTTCGCCGTTGCTGGCCATGGAGGTGAAAATCTCATCTTCACCGCCGTTCACGAAGAAGTTGCTGTTGTTGTCGAATTTGAGTATCTGGTTCAGCATGTCGAGCATCTGGCGTGCGTTACGTTGTACGATGGTGAGCATGCCTTTGCTTTCCGGCGATAGGTTCTGCTCGTTGTTGAGTACTTCGGTGACAGGACCTCCAATGAGTGACAGTGGTGTGCGCAGCTTGTGGGAGGCAATGCTGAAGAAGTCGTTCTTCATCACGCTCATCTCATGGCTCAACTTCTGTCTTTGTCTCTGGTTATACATGTAGAAACCTCCCCAGACTCCTGCCATCAAGAGTAGGAACAAGAGAATCTTTCCCCAGATGCTTTCCCAGAATGTCGGCTTTATCTCGATAGTTAGTTCGGCTATGTTGTTGCTCCAGATGCCATGGGTGTTGGTGGCCTTCACCTTGATGACGTATTTGCCGTGGGAGATGCGGTTGAAACCGATGATGTTTTGGCTTCCAAGCTGTATCCATTCCCCTTCGGGAGTTTTCCCATCTACACGATAGGCATAGTAGGTCTTGTATTTTCGGGTATAGTCAAGAGATGCAAAGCTGATGGTCAGGTTACGTTTGTTGGACGGGATGACCATTTTTTTGCGGTGCATGATAGGGATGACATCGCTTTCTCCGTTGTAGTGGAGGGAGGTGAACAGTATCTTTGGCTGGTAAGTTGTCTTGCTCAGCGTCTTGGGGTTGAACGTGATGCTGCCCATAGGCGTGCCCAGCGTGATATAGTCGGTGGAAGGGTCGTGGAGAGGGCGGCATTCCGTGAAGGTCATGTTGTAGTCGAAGTCGTTTGGACCGAACACACATGTTGTTCCTGTCTTCGGGTCGTATCTTTCGATGCTTGACTCGCGAACTATCCATACGTTGTTGGCGTTGTCCTCTATCATGCTCTGCACGATGCCGTCGTCCAGGGTGATAGCCTTGATATTGCTCACGGTGAGATTGTCTTGTAGCAGACTTTTGCTGGTGCAGATAGCCAACGAACCTCCTATTGACGAGATGTAGGTACCTCCGTTGCTTTGTGACAGCGTGTAGCTGACGTCGCTTGCCATGAGCGAGGTGCTGTCGCCCATGATATGTGTTGATTTGTAGAATTTGATGTTGGAGTATTTGCTAAATTCATCCGAGAAGGTGATGAGACCTTCGGTGGTGCCAACTAGGATGACTCCTTTGCTGGTGCAGGTGATGCGGCGTGCCTCCTGGAAGCCCTTTTGGGGCCAGCTCAAACCGTTGTTCTTGGAGACAAAGAGGAAACTGCCGTCTGTTTTTTTCTGTGCTATGGCCAGACCACCTCCAAAGGTGGCAATCCAGATTCTGCCCTGGCGGTCGCTTACGATGTCGTAAATCTTGTTGCTTGGCAATGAGTTGCGGTCGCTAGGATTGGACTCGAAATGCTTTAGCTGACCTTTGTTCCATAGGTAAATACCGTCGCCGTTTGTGCCTATCCACATGTTTTCGTTTGCATCCTCGTAAAGTGCGTAGATGCCAGACTTTGAGAAACACACGGGGGTAGGGGTTATCTGTCCGCTTGGGGTCAGATAACCTATCTTGTTATGGTGCTCATCGCTGATTTTGATGTAGCCGTTGTTGAATCCGTCCCAATAGTTGTGGGCATGGTCGAGAGCTAGCGACTGAACGTCGGCCTCGTTGTTTTCTATCGAACTCAACACATAGTCATGATACTTGAAGTTGATTTGTGTGAGGTCGTGAATGCCCGTGACCCATAGGATGCTCTGGTCGGAAACGGAATACTTCGCTATCTTGGGAATCAAGGCGTTGGCAGAGGAATTGCTCTTCAACAGGTAGGGCACGAGTTCTTGCTTCTTGCGGTCGAAATAGCTGAACGTACCTCCGTTCGGTATCGTCCAAAGCGTACCATGTTCGTCTTCCATGATGAAGTACTTGTCGCTGATGGTGCGTTGGGTTGGGTCTTGCTGGTCGGCAAATAGCCATTTCTTGTCCAGTGTGTTTGGGTTGATGACTGTTACTCCCATGCCGTCGGTGAAAGCCCAGATGAGGCTTTGGGCAACATCCACATATATTTTCTTGACTTCTGCGACTGGCTGGTTGGGACTCTGTACGCTGACCACCTCCGACTTGAAGGTGCGAGGATTATAGACGACTACGCCCAGGTTGGTGGCAATCAAAAGTTGGAACCCTGTATTTTTCAACTCGTTGATTCTTGTTACGCCTGCTGGCAATGGTATCATGGAGAGGTGGTTGCGGGTTTCGTCATAGACAGCCAACTTTCCGTCGGTGCTGGCGAGATAGACTATGTTGCCAACTTGTCGGAACCACTTGAATGGTATCTGGCTGTATAGTTTTGTGCCATATATGTAGATACCCTTGTCGGTGAGAATCCACTCCCGCCCCTTTTTGTCTGTAGTGATGTGCCATATTTTTCCGCTAGGAAGCCCACCCTTGCCTACTTTTATCACCTGTGGGGTATCCTCGTTGAATCCTTTTCCCTTGAATCTGATGGCGTATTGGTGGTCGATGGAGGTAATCCAAGTGGCTTTGGTGCCGATGGTATAGATTTTGTCCACTCGTAGGTCGATGTTGAATTTCTCGTTGAGGATTTTCTCGACGTTTGTGAAACGGCAGAGGTGCGTGTCATACAGATATAGTCTATGGTCGTAGGTGACGAACCATAAGTCGTAGTTCATGCAGGGATAGATGGCTCTGATGCAGTTGGTCGTAAGAATGTCCGACTGGCCAAAACCATCGCGGAAAGTGTGGAAGGTATATCCATCGTAATAGGAAAGACCATTGAAGGTGGCAAACCACATCAAGTTGTCTTCACCTTGGCAAAGGTCGGATATGGTGTTGGCTGCGAGTCCGTCAAGGATAGAGAATTTTCTGATGTCGCAATAGGGCTCCTGGCAATACCCTGAAATCGACATCAGACCGAGTAAGATAGTGTATAATAATTTTCTAGCCATGTGTTCTGATTTTGAGCACAAAGGTACACAAAAAACGTGTAAATTCCAAATGCTTTTAGGGAAAATCCGATAGAAAGTAGGGATTTCTCCCTGAAATATTCCCTATTTTCCTTTGCCAGTAATATAATTAGCCTTATCTTTGCACCAGTTAACAAGAATTACTAATTTAAAGACTTAAGGATATGAAAAAGTTTAAGACAATAATGATGGCGATGGTTGCCATGGCAGCCATGACTTTTGGCTTTACCAGTTGTGATGATGAACCTTGGGATCGCCCTGATGATGGTCCTAACGACGGATGGTACCGCCCTGGTGACGATGGCAATGACAAGGTTACGATCTATGATGAGGCTGATGCTTTGTGTGGTGAATGGTTTGGACCGGTGAGATATACATACAACAATGGAAATGGCGGTTATGATGTAGCTGAGTTTTATGCCACGATGCGTTTCTCCCGTTACAATACCAACTCTGCGAAAGGCACTGGTACTGAGATAGACAAGACTTATGATGCAAGTGGGAATGTTACGGACTCTCAGACGTTGACTTTCACGTGGGAGATTTTGAGTAATTTCGACATTCAGATAACTTACGATGACGGTGGTACGTATGTCTTGGATGCCAATGCTAGTCAGAAGGGATTCAGCCTAGGTTATGATGACAAGACGGGAAAGAATGTCTTTGCTGGTTATATGATAGGAACTGGCAGTGCGGAGGGCAATGAGATTGCTTTCGACTTTGAGGCTACTACCAAAAATGGTACTCGTTCCGCAGATTCTTCTGCTATGGTGAATACCTTTGGCATCAATAGCGAGAAGCCTGTAATCAATGTGGCTGCAGGTGGAAAGCTAAGTAAGACTAGATGATAGTGGTTCGTAATCACACAAATAAAGCTCGCAAGACAGACGGATGGTCTTGCGAGCTTTATTTGTGTGATTATTTGAATCCCCAGATGTTCTTGATGGCTTGAACGTCCGTCTCCTCCACCTGTTTCTCGATGTTGTCTGGTAGGTTGCAGAAGAAGTCGATGCCTGTGTTGGCCTCTAGGGTCTTGATGTTGACCACATAGTTGCTCAACTTGTCGTTCTTGGAGTCAAAGGCTTTGTTCTCATGTGGGAACCAGTAGCCGAAGGCACTGTAGCTATAGCTGTTTGTGCTGCTGTTGTATTCTTTCTTGAGCACCGCCACGAAGAAGTACTTCGGTATAGGGACGTAGCCGTCCAACTGGGTGTCGCTTGACGCCCCGTTCTTCTTCCATCCGAGGATGTTGCTCTCGCTGCCCACTTGGTCGATGGTTCCGCCCTTCACGATGAAGAGGGTATCGGTGTTGATCTTTGGGGCAAAGGTGCGTAGTTGTGACTCCATGTTGTACCAGGTACCCTTTTGGTTGAAATTGCTGTACTGTGGCTGCATATTCGTCATGAAGAAAGTCTGCTTCTGTTGGGTGAGGTTCAGTTTCTTGTCGGCTGACGGGCAGATGTGGCCATGGTCGAAGCCTTGGGTTGTAGGTGTGGGGTCTTCGGTGAAGTCGGTGATGCCCCACTGTTCCTGTAGGTCGGTATCCCAAGGATATTGTCGCTCTCCTGAGTTTCTGTCAGGTTCCCAGCGTGACACGTTCTGCGCGGTGTTGGACGTATTGAAGGTATAGCAGCTCCAACGCTGGCTTTTCTTGGAGTCGTCCCACTCGGTGGAGTAGGTTACCATTCCGGTAGTGTTGTCCATGTGTACGATGGGGTAGCTGGTTCGGGTGGTGCCGTTGTCCTTGAGCTTGGGGAACTCCAAACCACCGATGGCGTTTCTTACCACTTGTGGCATATCGGCGGTAGCCACATTCTTGTTGGTATTGTCGGTATCGGTGTCTGTGTTGTCACCATTATTAGTATCTTGCTTGGGGGCGAAGGTGAGGTCGTCGCTGGTGCCACATGCAGAGAAAGTCATTGCGGCAAGAAGAGCTGCAATCAGTAATTTGGAATGTTTCATGTTGCGTAAGATGTTTCTAAGTTTGTATTTCGGGATTGTTAAGATTCTGTTTCCGATAGGTGTGAAAAGCGAAAAAGTGCATTCCGACGTATATGCAACTACGTTGGAACGCACTTCCTATCGAGTTATAATATATCCTTGGATGAAAAGGTATATTACTTCTTCAACTTACCGTAACGGTTCATGAAGCGGTCAACACGACCTGCTGTATCAACAAGCTTGCTCTTACCTGTGTAGAATGGGTGAGAGGTGCTGGAGATTTCAATCTTTACTACTGGGTAAGTCTCGCCCTCGAACTCAACTGTGTCGTTTGTCTTGCATGTTGACTGAGAGAGGAACATGTCGCCATTAGACATATCCTTGAATACTACAGGGCGATAGTTCTCTGGATGAATACCTTTTTTCATTTTCTTTTTTAATGTTTATTGGGTTATTAAATATAGACGTCATGGGGATGTTTTGCATCATTTCATGTCCTTTCGGTGCATGCCCATTATAGCCTTTTGATATTATCAGGGTGCAAAGTTACGACTTTTCTGCGTAACAGCCAAATTTATTGGGGATTTTTTACAAAAGAAATAAAAATCCCCATCGCCGGAAAGGGCAATGGGGAAATGTTGTTGTGATATTATTTTAATGTCACGATGATTTTCTCAATGTAGAGGGCGCCTGCTGCATTGTTCCAAATGGTGAAGTATTTGCTGCTTACACTGCTGAAGTCGTAAGTCATGGTGAATACGTTTACCTTGTCGTTCTTAGCTTCTTTGGTGTATGTCCCAGTCAACACGTTGGTCGTTGGATGAGCTGAAGTGCCTTCAAATACAGAGAATGTAGTAGGTGTGTCGTAGGTCGAACTACCGTCAAATATGATGGTGATGCTCTTGATGTCACTACTAAAGGCAGTCTTGTTAAAGAGAAAACCTTGCTTGGCAACTGCGGCATTTCCTTGCATTTGAATACAACCTGCATAGACATCGGAACTCTTGGCTTGGCAAACTTTTGCACCACAGTAAATGATGTTGTTGTGTTTCCAAGAATACCAAGTGCTCTCATTTGTCACATCTTGAGAACCGTATGCATTCTCGGGCAAGTCCTCAGAACTGATTTTGCCGCTGATGAAGTCCGATGCACTCATTTCGTTACCTGTTCCTGGGTCTGGTGTGACGCTTCCACCATCACCGCTGGTCTTGCCGTTGATGGAGATGAGCTTGCCGCCCTGGTTGGTCTCAGGGGTGTTGCCCATGTAGTTGATGAGCTTTGCGCAAACCACCACTTCGTCACCTACCTTGAGTTGCTGGTCGCCGTCTTTCCATTTTTCGCCACCGAAGTAGTAGGTGCGGAAGATATAGAATTGCTCGCTAGTGGCGTCGTCTGCAATGTAGAAAGAGGCGTTGCCGTACTGCGCATTGAACTCTCCGTTGCTGGCAAACTTCTGAATCTTTCCCTTGATGTAGAACTCTTGGTCTGTGGCCTTGCCTGCTTCCAATGCGGCGGTATATTTCTGTGCTGCTACGCTGTTGAATGGGTCTGTTGCTGTACCTGTTCCCTTGGCTTCGCCTGTAGTTGGGGTATCGGAACCACCAGCGGTCTTTCCGTTCACAGAGATGAGGTATGTCTTGTTCTGTACTGTCTCTGGAGTGTTGCCGGAATAGTTCATCACCTTGCCGCAAACCACCACTTCGTCGCCGACTTTAATCTGATCGTCGCTGCTGGTCCATTTCTTGTTGTCCAGGTACAAAGTGCGATAGACGTAGAACTTGTCGCTGCTTTCATCGTCGGCAATATAGAAAGAGGCATTTCCGTAGCTGCCAAATTCTTCCTTGATGCTCTGCACCTTTCCCTTGATGTAGATTTCCTTGTCGGATTCGACACCTGCTTCCAAAGATTGGCAATATTGGATAGCAGCCACACTGTTGTATGGATCTGCCAATGTACCCGTGCCCTTGGCTTCGCCAGTGGTTGTTGAGCCAGAGTCATCTGGCTTCTGAGGTTGTGTGTAAGGCTCTGGCACGTCCGCACAACTGTTGAATGTGAAGGCAGCCACGGCCGCCATCAATGCTGAAAATATATACTTTTTCATATTTTTTGTCTATTTAGTATGATATATAATATAATGTGTAATGTTACTTGATGGAGACGAGCTGGTTGCTGCTGTTGATTTCCGGTGTGCCGTTGTAGAGTGTCAAGGCTCCGTAGATGACAACGGTCTTGCCGACGGCGAGTGTGCCCTTGGTCGCCTCAGTCCATTTTTCGCCACCCACGTTGAAGCCACGGAACACCTTGATGGTCTTTCCTGCTGTGTCCTTGCCGTCCTCGGAGATGGTGTAGGTTGCGTTGCCGTATGTACCGGTGTCCACGTCGTCCACACTCACGATGATACCCGTGGTATAGACCTTGTCTGTCGTGTAAGAACCGGCGTTGATGATGTCGAGGGCCTGGCTCACGGTGTAAGGCTGCTCCGCAGTACCGCTCTTGTCGAGCACCGCAGCGACAAGGTCGTCGGTGTTGCGCACCAAGATCTGCCAAACGTTGTTGTAGCGAGTGAAGATACCTGTGATGTCATAGGTGCCGTCGGGTAAGACTGCATTCGCAAATCTTGCATAGCCGGATGTGCGCACCACGAGTTGGCTGGAGTTGATCATCTTGCCTGTCGAAGCATTGGTCAAGCTCTGGTTGGTGGTCTCGTCGTTGGCAGCCCATACGGTCTTGCCGTTGGCAGAAGCGAACTTCACGCTCTTGATGGTCATCAAGCGACCTGCGTTAGCCTCCAGGTAAGAAGCGTCGTCCAGTTTGCTCAAGTCGAACTCTGTAGGCACTACCATGCTTGCGTCGGCCTCGCCTGGATTCAAGATTTTGAAGTGCTCGTTCCAAGTAGAGCGGTCCATCTTGCCCACGCTGGTAGCACCTGTCTTTAGGTTGGTATAGACACCGCCTATTTCAGCTTGTTTTCCATAACCTCCTACATAGAGACCGTTGAGGTCGATGAGAATCTCCGTTCCCACGGGGAGGTAGCCGTACAAGCCGCTTGCGTTGATGCAAACAAGTAAGGCTCCCGTCTCGTCTTCGAGCGAAACCTCGTTGTAGAGATTTCCGCTGATGTCGTTGCCCGTTATCACACCCTTGAGCATGATGTCCTTGTCGATGAGCTTGAAGCTGCCGTTGTTGATAGGACTGGCATAGTCGCTCTTGAGTTGGGCTATCGTGATGACATTCTTCTCCTTCAGCTTGTTGTTGCCCCAGGGGGACGCAGGCACCTTCTCGGTCAAGTCGGGGTCGGCATAGCCGTCTCCCATGCAGGATGAGAGGGTGAGTGCAGCGAATGCCATGAATGCCATTGCTATGAATTTTATCTTTTTCATTGTCATGATGTTTTAGAATCTGTATGATACCTGGAACATGCCGTTGGTACCGAACACGTAATACTTCTTTGGGTTCTTTGAGAACTGGTAGATGCGTGGGTTGTTAACCTCGCCCGATGTGTTGATCGTGTAGCCGGAACGTGAGTTCTGCTCGTAGCCGCCGGTCACGATGCTCTGGTTGTTGAGCAGGTTGGTTATCATGAGGTTGAAGTTGAGCGAACCCTTCTTCAGTCTCACGCTCTTGCCGATGCTCATGTCAACCATCCATCCGCCGTGACCCTTTGCCTGTGCCACAGCATCAGGCAAGAAACTGGTGCCGTCCTCTGACACGGTGGCGTCGAAAAGCTCCGGGTACTTCTGGTGAGCCGACTGGCGGTTCTTCAGCACCCTCTCATAGCGGTAGCTGGGAGAGTAGGAGAGGTAGATGCGGTCGTAGTAGTTGGCGTTCAAGTCGATGAACCAGCCGTTGGTGTGCATGCTGAGCCCTAGGCTTCCCACTGTGAGTGGTGTGCCGCTCTCACGCATGTCCTTGACGTATGCCTTGTCGGTATATACCTCAGCACTCTTGGAGAGCATGTAGTTGGCTGTGACATTGTTGATGTTCTTCGCCTCGCTGATAGTGCCGAGGGTCTTGAAGTCGAGCCATGATGTGAGTTTCACCTTGATGCCTGCTTCCAAGCCATAGTATTCTTTCTTCAGGCCGGTCATGCTGACGTAGGTGAAGGAGTTCTCGTCGTCGTTGTAGAAGTTCTGCCACTCGGTGACGTTCTCCAGACGGCTGTAGTAACCGCTCAGGTTGAAATGGAGCCAAGCGTTCTGGTACTGGTAACTGAACTCTGAGCTGAAGATACCTTCGTTCTTCAGGTTCGTCACGTAGTCGTTGTTGATTTCCGGTGCGAGGAATGCGGTGGTTGCCAAAGGCGCACGGCACTCGTAGCCTGCGCCGATGCTGAAGGCATGGCCTCTGCCCAAGTCAACGTTGAGGCTTCCCTTCACGCCGCCGTCCAGGAAGTTGGCTGTGCGGCTGTTGCCGTAGCTGTTGTCGGCTGCCATACCATTGCGCATATAGCCATGGCGGCGCATATCGGTGTAGCCGATGCGTCCGCTCAGCATGAGGTGGTATCTGGAATAGTCGGTGGTGTAGGTTGTCCACGCATTTGCCTTGTTCACGTCGATGCGGTAGTCGTAACCGAACTTGTCGCCCTCATATACGAGCTTTCCCGTGTTGTTGGGCCCGGCCGTGTTGAGGTCGTACTGCACACGAGGGTCGGTGATGGGGTAGTCGCCGATAGCATAGGAGTTCACGTTGTGGAAGATGGTTCCGCCCAGCATGTCCTCCATGGTCTGGTAGTGGCGGTTGCTGTTCTTGGCGAGAATGATGCCTGTGGCAAGGTTCGACACCTTGTTCAACTTGGTGTTGAGGGTCGAGGACAGGGTCACATTGAGGTTGTCATTGTGCTTTGCCTGGATATAGTACAAGGTCTCCTGCCCGTTCTTGGATGCTTGTTGGTTGGCATAATACAAGCGGTCCCAGTCTATCTGGCGGTTCGCCTTGCTTGCCTGCCAGTAGCTCACGGAGTTGTTCCATGCGTCCCAGTTGTAGGTGTTGTTGCCGTTCTTGAAGTCGCCCCATACATAGTAGTTGGAGCTAGGCAGGTTCTTCCAGTAGTCGGGCTGTGGGTTTTCGGCGTTGTTGTAGTTCAGCTTCGTGCTCTTGTACATCGAGTACTTGCCAAAGAGGGATGTGGTGAGTTTCAGCTTGTCGTTGATATCCCAGTCCCAGGTGGCGATGGCGGAAGGTGCGAAGTCGTTGACAACGCGAGAGTTGCGCTTATGCCCGTTCTGGTAGCCCCAGTAAGGGTTGTAGTAATAGTCGTTGGCGAGCCAGTAAGCCTCGTCGGTGGAGGCTCCCTGGGTAGAACGCTCGGTAGGGTTGCCCCATGTGGAGACGCTCAGGGAGTGGCCGTTGTTCCACTTCTTCTGCACGCCGAAGAAATAAGACAGGGCGTTGTAGAACGTGCCCTCTACATAGCCACGGTTTGCCCAGCGATAGGTGAGGCCCGCGGTAATCGCCCAACCGCGGTTGTTGAATCCGCTGCTGTATGTATAGAGTCCACGAAGCGTATAGTTGCGGTTGGCTGCTGCAACGGAGGCATATTGGCCTACCTGCATGCTGCCGGCGCGGAAATCATAGTTGTTACTTCCAGCCATACCTGTCATGGAATAGTTGTTGCCCTCGAAGGGGAGGGCGAAATCCACATTGCGTGAGAAACGGTTCAAGCCGCCGATGTTGGAGAATCGGAACTGCCCGCTTTCCATGTCGTTGGCAGGCGCACCATTGATATATACATCATTGTATTTTTGGTTGAAGGCACGATAACGGAAGCGCACGGGAGAGAACAGGTATCCTGCCTCCGATGCGTAAACGTTAGAGTTTGAGTTGAGGATGGTCACGTTCTGCGACATGTCGTCATCCTCGCCCAACTGTGCTTCGGTGAATGTGAATGCGTTCTCGTCTAGGTTCGATGCCGTCTTTTGTTCAGTGTTGTTCTGTGCAAAGACCATCGGACTGTAGCAGATCGCAAGCATTGCTAATTTTACCTTTTGTTGCATAGTTTATAGTTTGATTACTAATATTGTTTGCAAAGTAACGAAATAAATTTTAAAAATAAAAGCTTTTTTGATTAAATTTTCAAGAAACGTGCGGTTTTCTCAGATAAAATGCCGATATTTGCATTCAAATATATAAAAAACAAAAAAATGAAGAAAAACTTTCTTATGTTTGCAGCTCTGATGATAGTCAGTTTGGCTGCTGTCGCCCAAGGGCAGAAAAAGTTCAATCTCTATGCTGTCGGCTTCTACAATCAGGAGAATCTCTTCGACACTTGCCACGACGAGGGCAAGAACGACTACGAGTATCTGCCAGCCAAGGGGTGGAATGGTATGAAATATACCAACAAGTTGAAAAACATGGCGAAGGCTCTCGCCGACATGGGTACCGACAAGTTGCCTAAGGTGGGATGCGCTTTCATCGGCATGGCTGAGGTGGAGAACCACAAGGTGCTTGACGCCCTCATTGCTCAGGAGCCTCTGAAGGCTCGTGGCATGAAGTACTGCCATATCGAGGGCCCTGACCGCCGTGGCATCGACTGCGCCTTGCTCTACAATCCTGCCCTTTTCACGGTGAAGAATGTGAAACTTGTGCCTTATGTGCAGGAGAAGGCCAAGGACAGCACTTACTATACTCGCGGATTCCTAACCATTCGTGGCGAACTGGGGGGCGAGGATGTCGCTGTCATCGTGTGCCACTGGCCAAGCCGTTTCTCGGGCTCTTTCTATCGTGAGTCGGGTGCTCGCCAGACCAAGGCGGTGAAGGATAGTCTTCTTCGCATCAACAAGGACATGAAGGTGTTTGTGATGGGCGACATGAACGACGACCCTACCAACAAGAGCATGTACGAGGTGCTGCGGGCCAAGCCGGAGATTAGTCAGGTGGGGGCTGACGACATGTATAATCCGTGGTACAACATCTTGGCAAAGGAAGGCAAGGGAACTTTGTTCTATAACGGCAGCTGGAATCTCTTCGACCAAATCGTAGTCACTCCCAACTTGCTCAACAAGGACTCTAAGAAAAAGGATTTTTCTAGCTTGAAGTATTTCGCTCATCAGATTTTCCGTCGCGACTATCTCATCCAGCAAGACGGACAGTACAAGGGTGCGCCGCTCCGTACCCAGGCTGGCGGCAGATGGCTCAATGGTTACAGCGACCACTTGCCAGTGGTGATGTACCTGGTCAAGGAGGCGAAGTGATTTTTTAAGGTAAAAAGGTAAAAGAGTAAAAAGGTAAAAATGATAGAGAATCATCCTTTTGAGCCGTGGTTGCCGTCGAATGCGCATCTGCTCATGCTCGGAACTTTTCCGCCAGCCTCCAAACGTTGGTGTATGCCTTGGTATTATCCAAATTTCCAAAATGACATGTGGCGCATCTTCGGGATTATTTTCTTCGGAGACAAACTGCATTTCGTGGATGCTGAGAGGAAGACTTACCGGCTGGAGATGATCAAGGAGTTCTTGCGGGAGAAAGGAGTGGCCATCTTCGATACGGCTCAGCAAGTGGTTCGCACCAAGAATACGGCTTCTGACAAGGACTTGCAAGTCGTGGAGCCTGCCGACTTGGACGGGATGCTGAGGGCTTTGCCCGAATGTAAGGCGGTGTTGACGGCAGGGCAGCTGGCCACAAAGGTGTTCTCGGAGCATTATGGAATCACCGATACGCCCAAGATGGGGGGGTATGTGGAGTTCGCCTTCGAGGGGAGGACGCTGAGACTTTACCGAATGCCTAGCAGTAGCCGCGCTTACCCTCTCGCTGTCGAGAAGAAGGCCGAGTATTATAAGGCTATGTTCGACGCAGTGCTCTGAAAACGACCGATAGAAATATTAATGTACGCACGTACTTATTTTATTAATAACAAAAGAAAGATACAAATGGATAAAGATAAGATAACCATCATTGGCATAGCGGGTGGCACAGGTTCTGGCAAGACCACCGTTGTGAAGAGAATCGTAGAGGCGTTGCCTCCTCATTATGTGGCGGTGGTGCCATTGGACTCTTACTATAACGATACGAGTCACATGACCGACGAGGAACGCCATGCCATCAACTTCGACCATCCGGATGCTTTCGACTGGAAGTTGCTCCACAAGCAGCTGGCCGACCTTCGCAATGGCATAGCCATCGAACAGCCTACCTATAGCTATCTGAAGTGCAACCGTGAGAAAGAGACGATCCATGTGGAGCCGAAGCCCGTCATCATCATTGAGGGTATCATGACTTTGCTCAACAAGAAACTCCGTGACTTGATGGACTTGAAGGTGTTTGTGGATGCAGACCCCGACGAGCGTTTGATTCGTAACATCCAGCGTGATACCATCGACCGTGGCCGCACTGTCTCGATGGTGGTGGATAGATACTTGAAAGTGCTCAAGCCGATGCACGAGCAGTTTATCGAACCAACCAAGCGTTATGCTGATGTCATCATCCCTCAGGGTGGTGAGAACATAAAAGGTATTTCCATCCTTTGCAGTTATGTTTCAGGTTTGGTCGAAGGACTCGATAAATAGTGGAAACGACACAGAAAACTCCCTTGCTATGGACTCATGAATCCTTGGCAAGGGAGTTCTTGTATAGGGTGACTTTTTGCGAATCGTCAGTTAGTCTCGGTGGATGACCGTGCCGTTGGCCTGGTGGGTGGCGAGCACAAGCACTTCTGCTATCTGCACGTGCTCTGGCGCACTGGCAGCGTAGAAGGCTACGTCGGCGATGTCGTCTCCGTTGAGCGGTGTGATGCCATCATATACCTTGTCTGCACGGGCTTTGTCGCCATGGAAACGGATGTTGGAAAAGTTGGTCTCCACCAGCCCCGGTTTGACATTGGTGACACGCACCTTGGTATGTGCCACGTCGATACGCAAACCGTCGGAGAGAGCCTTGACGGCAGCCTTGGTGGCGCAATAGACATTGCCTCCTGCGTATGCGGCATCGCCGGCCACACTGCCGATGTTGATGACATGACCGTGGTTGCGGGCTATCATGCCGGGAACTATCAGGCGGGTCATCGTCAGGAGTCCCTTGATGTTGGTGTCTATCATCTGGTCCCAGTCCGCGAAGTCGCCCTCGTATTCTGATTCCAGTCCGCGAGCCAACCCCGCATTGTTGATGAGTACGTCGATGTTCTTGAGCGAGGCAGGAATGTAATCGACTGCTTTCTGGGCAGCCTCTCTGTTGCGGATGTCGAAGGCCAGGGCAAGAACCTGAATGCCTTCCCTTTCTTCCAGTTCCTTTTTGAGGGTTTCCAACTTGCCCGTGTTTCTACCTGTAAGAATCAGGTCGTAGCTACCTTGCGCGAATCGGCGGGCGCATCCTTCTCCGATACCGCTCGTGGCTCCTGTGATAAGTGCTATTTTGTTTGCCATAAGAGATAAATGTTTCGTTATACATTATAAGATGAGTACTCTGACTTCTGCATTTCCCATTTTTTCGATTTCGTTCATCGGGCGTTTGAAATAGACGCTTTGAATCGCCTTGTTGATGATGCCATGTCCTACTGCAAGGATGGTCTTGTCGGGGTAGGTTACCTTGATCCAAGTAAGGAAGTTCTGTGCCCGTGATTTCATTTTCTCCAAACTTTCGATGTTGTCGGGCCAGTCCTTCGAGTCTTTGGGGAGGGTGGGGATGAACTTGCCGGTGAAGTCGCCCCAGTCGCGCTCTCTGATAAGGGGAGTGGTTTCCACTCCTTGGTGATGAGGTTTGGCGATGATTTCGCAAGTCTGTATGCTGCGATGCAAGTCGCTGGAAACGAAAGCGTCGATGTGCTCGTTTGCCATTTTCCTTGCCACTTCCTCAGCCTGTGCTATTCCCTTGGCGTTCAACTTGCCGGGAGTCTGCCCCTGCATGATTTGTGCAGCGTTATCCATGGTCTCTCCGTGTCGTACAAGATACAATTTTGTCATATTCTTCTGATTTTGCTCACAAAAGTACGAAAAAAGTTGGAGTTATCAAAGATAGTTTGTATTTTTGTAGATGAATTTAAAGAGAAATGTAGAATATTAATAAAAATGTAGAATATGAAAGTAGTACATAGTTCGCTTTTCCGTGCCATCTGTGCGATTATCGTGGGAGCTTTGCTCATTCAGTATCGTGAGCAGACGGTCACCTGGATAACCATCGCCATCGGCGTGTTGTTTTTCCTTTCGGGAGTCATTTCGATTGTTACTTATTATAGTGCCAAGAGAAGTGCCAGCCGGGGGCATGTCGTCTATGACGCCAACGGCAAGCAGATTGCGGGTATGCAACCCAGCTTCCCAATAGTGGGTGTGGGCAGTTTGATTTTGGGATTGATTTTGGCTTTGATGCCCAACACCTTTGTCACCAGCCTGATGTACATCCTCTCTATCATCTTGATCATGGGTGCCGTCAGCCAGTTTATGAACCTGGCTGCTGCCCGCAGAATGGGCAGGGTAGGCTTTGTCTTCTGGATATTTCCTTCTGTCATCCTTTTGATAGGTTTGCTCGCTATCGTCAAGCCTTCGGCCATCGCTTCCGCTCCGCTCTTCATCATCGGTTGGACGATGCTGATTTATGGCATCGTGGAGTGTGTCAACGCCTTGAAGATTTCCAACAACAAGAGAAAATGGACGAAGATGCAGGAGGTGACGACACCCGAGGATGACGCTCCGCTGATAGAGGAGGTTAAAGAATAAAGGTTTCAAGAAATAAAGAGAACTCCCCAATGGCATTTCGGTAAATCGAAAGCGATTGGGGAGTTCCTTATTGTAAAGCTAGTGTTGTGCTTAGAGCTTGAACTTGTAGCCCAGTGTCAACTGGAATACGGAGTGGTTGCCGTCACCCTCCTTGAACACCTTGGCGCAACCGATGTTGTAACGGGCATCCAAGCATACGTTCTGATATTCGTAAGATACACCTACAGGAACAGAGAAGTCAACAGACTTGATGCTGCCAGATGTGTCATCAACTTTGACACCGCCGAGCTTTACAGAAGATGAAGCCTTGATGCCAGGCTGAACACCTACCTTCAATGCCAGGCCGTTGGCAACATAGAAGTTGGCAAGGATAGGGATGTTGACATAATCCATGTTGTACTTAGCTTCAACGTTTTGCTCTGTAGCTTTGGCACCCTGCATAGAGTAGAGCAAGCCTGCGCTGATACCTACCAATGGGGATACGTGATATTCTGCCTCGATACCACCAACGAAACCTGCTTTGTAGTCAGCATCGTTGTTGTCTGTGATAGAAGAGCAGTTCAAACCAACCTTAGGCTGGATAGTGAAGTCACCAGCTGTGTACTGTGCGAACGCACCTACTGAAGACAGCACGAGGGCTGCCACTGCGAAAAACTTTTTCATAATCTCTAATTTTTAATTAGTTAATACTTTTATTGATTACTATATATTTAATTATACCTATTTGGTTGCTATATATTAGAATTCTTTTATGCAGTTCATGTTCTTTCAATCTATTTCTTGAAATACGGGGGCAAAGATAGGGGAAAAAGAGATACCATGCAAACTTTTTGGCATTTATTTTCCATTTCGAGGCAAAAAATCTCTTTTTTATTTCCTTTTAGGATAGTCGGGTAAAAATAATTGTCGCTTTTCTTGCTTTTGCTAAACTTCCATAAGTCTTAGGTGTAATTAGGATAGTTGCCCAAGTAACTCAACTTACTTGGCGATGTATCGTAAAATCCTTTTTTCATGCCATTTTCCCAAATGTCTGCTATGTTATTTAGGCGGGTTTATAACCTTTTCCGTAAATATCTGTTAAATATCATCCCTTTGGGAAAAATTGTTGCCCTTTTATTCTTTATTGGAAATAGAATTTTGTATTTTTGTGCTTCTAACATCAAAAGATATGCAATACAATAAAGAAACGAGAATAACATCTGTCGATGATATGAAAGAGTTTTTCCCTCATCTGGTCAATGAACGCAAGGTTGAATTTTCACCCCGATGACAGATTTGGGGATTATGTCTCTCGTGAGAATTATCAAAACACGTTCTCTACGGAGGAGTGCGCTATCTACAACCGTCTCATGGACGAGAGCTTTGAGGTCTGCAAGAAGAATCGCATTGACATTTACGCGATAGGACTTGATTTCTTAACAGAAGGCATAGCATAAAAATGAATGTAGCTTAGTGTCATAACCAAAGAGACAATGGAAATGAACAAGCAAAATTGCTGCAGGAGCAAGCAAATGAGATAGATGAAGTCATCAAGGTGTTGACCGAGCAATTCGGCGAGGACTTTGAGGACGAGTTGAATGACTTGGCTATCGTCAAGGCTAACATAGAAGAAGCAAAGAAGTAATGGCAAAGAAAAAAATAAGAATATTTGAAGGATTCGCAGGATATGGAGGTGCCTCTTTTGGTCTAAAAAGATTGAAGGAAAACTTGCCTGGTATTGACTACGAAATTGTTGGGTACTCCGAACTAGATAAGTATGCAGCAAGTTTGTTTGATGCCAACCATAAAGATAAAAAAGGAAATCTATTGAAGAATTGGGGCGACATCACAAAAATAGACCCAGAAGAGCTTCCCGACTTCGATATGTTCATGGGTGGTTTCCCTTGTCAACCCTTTTCATCTGCAGGGATGCAGAAAGGGACAGAGGATCCCTATGGCCGAGGAGCTATGTTGGGACATATTATTCGCATTTGCAAGGTTAAGAAGCCCAAGTACCTTTTCCTCGAAAATGTAAAAGGTTTCACTCACGGCAAATTCCAGCCAATCCATGACCAACTTGTAAAAGATTTGCATGAGATGGGATATGGAGAGAATCCTTTGGCAAAAGCTGTGTTGAACTCAAAGGATTATGGTGTTCCTCAGAATAGAGAAAGACTATGGATGTTTGCTCAGATAGGGGGGCTTCCAGATTCGTTCAATATCATACCTCCCAAAGTAGAATCCAATCTTAAAATGGCAGATTTTTTGGATTTAGAACCAGAGAAGTCTTTATATCTGTCAGATGCACAAATTGCACATCTGAAGGTGAAGCATAATATCCCATCTTTCACCGTTGATACGCCATTGTGTTTTGATGTATATAACAAGAAAATCAAGACTGACGGATATAGCATAACAATTACCCAGCCAGAGCACAACAGTCTTCGCGTCATTGAGGTTCCGAAAGCAGATGGAAAGGAAATTGTCAGAAAGATGTCTGTTCACGAACAATTCAGACTGATGGGTTTTCGTATA